>CAYPCL010000007.1:0-15620 GCA_964409215.1 uncultured Candidatus Saccharibacteria bacterium
CCTTCCTTGATTCTGCCCCTAAAAATTCATCAAGCTATTGTGGCTAGAGTCAAGATTTTGAGCAAATTAAAGATAGATGAAACCAGGATTCCTCAAGACGGCCGTTTTTCAACCATTATCCACGCTAAAAAGATTGATTTTCGGGTAGCCACCTTCCCCACCAACCTGGGGGAAAAAGTGGCTCTCAGGATTTTAGATCCGGAAAAAGGCCTAAAAAGTCTTGATGGACTGGGTTTAACCGGTCGAAATCTGGAAGTAGTCAAGGAGTCAATTAAAAATCCCTATGGAATGGTTCTTTCGACCGGACCCACCGGTTCCGGTAAGACAACGACTCTCTATGCTATTTTAAGAATTTTGAACAAAGGAAAGGTTAATATTGTTACCTTGGAAGATCCGGTTGAATACTTTATTGAAGGTATTAACCAATCTCAGGTTAAACCGAATATAGGGTATAGTTTTGCCACCGGTCTTCGGCAAATTCTAAGGCAGGATCCCGACATCATAATGGTCGGAGAGGTTAGAGATGAAGAAACAGCTTCACTGGCTGTTCATGCCGGCTTAACCGGCCACCTGGTTCTTTCCACTCTTCATACGATAAGTGCTACCGGCGTAATTCCCAGATTAATTGATATGGGAGTGGAAAACTTTCTGATTCCTTCAACCCTCAATGTTGCTTTAAGCCAGCGTTTAATCAGGGTTTTATGCAAAAACTGCAAGAAGAAAGTTAAAGCCAGCCCGAAGGAAAAAAAATATATTTTGGATAAAATTGAAAAGATGCCCAAGAATCAAAGACCGAAAATTGAAGAACCCATTTATATCTATAAGCCCAAGGGCTGTAGTAAATGTAAGAACAAAGGATATAAGGGTAGAATAGGCATCTTTGAGGTTTTGGAAATGACTCGGGAAATGGCCCGAATTGTCAGTAGCGATCCCACCGAGAACAAACTTTTTGACGAGGCCAGGAATCAGGGAATGATTACCATGGAAGAAGACGGTCTTTTAAAAGTTTTAAAAGGAATTACTTCTCTCGAAGAAATAATGAGAGTGGTTGAAGAATAATAAACTTATGATAAATTATCCCAAAAAATTCAATAGTGTTATCAAGGAAGCCATAAAGAAAGAGGCCTCCGATATTCATATTTCCGTTAATCATCGGCCGGTTTTAAGGATTGCCAAAATTCTCACCCCTTTGGAAAATTATCCGGTTATCAGCTCGGATGATTCCAGAAAAATAGCTCTTAGTCTTTTAACTAAAGAGCAATGGGGAAAGTTTATCAAAAACAAAGAGATAGACTTCGGCTATGATGCCCAAGGGACAAGATTTAGAATTAACATCTATTTTGAGAGAGGCCATATTAATTTGGCTATTCGGGTTATTCCTCAGCGAATTAGAACGATCGAAGAACTCAATCTTCCCCCGGTTCTTCATAAAATAACCGAAAGCCTTCAGGGATTTGTTCTAATAACCGGAGCTTCTTCCCAAGGGAAATCCACTACTCTGGCCAGCCTGATAAATGAAATAAACAGCCAAAAAAAAGTTCACATTATCACCATTGAAGATCCGATCGAGTATCTTTTTAAGGACGACAAAGCCTTGATTGACCAGAGGGAAATCCATAAGGATGCCTTAAGTTTTCCCAAAGCCCTTCGTTCCTCGCTTAGGGAGGACCCCGATGTTATCATGGTTGGGGAATTAAGGGATTTGGAAACCATTTCTACGGCCATTACAGCCGCCGAAACGGGTCATTTGGTTTTAGCCACCCTCCACACCAATTCAGCCAGCCAAACCATTCACCGGATTATTGATGTCTTCCCTTCCCATCAACAGGCTCAAATTAAAGCCCAACTCTCTTCCTCCCTGCTTTCAATCGTTACTCAGAGATTAATTGTCACTCAACAGGGATTGGTTCCGGCCTGCGAAGTTTTATTCAACAATTCAGCTGTCTCCAACTTAATCAGAGAGGGCAAAGTTCATGAAATTCCGGCTGTTATTGAAACCTCGGCTAATCGGGGTATGTTTCCGCTTAACAAATCACTGGCTGACTTGGTGGCCAAAGGACTGATTGACAAAGAGAAAGCCATTTCTCATTCTTTCAAGCCCTCGGAGCTGAAACAGCGCCTAGGTAGATAAAATATGAAATTTAATTACAAAGCCAGAACCAAAGGCGGAAAACTTCAAAAAGGATCCATTGACGCTTCTTCCCGGGAAGCCGCTCTCCATACGCTGGAAAAATACGATCTTTTTATCATTTCTCTCAATGAAGCCGGCAAGGAGAATATTTTTAGTAAGAATATAATGCTGGGGAGAATTTCTCCGGATGATATAGCTATTTTCACCCGCCAGCTGAGCGTAATGTTCAAAGCGGGTATTTCTCCGGTTAAAGCTCTAAGAGCCCAGGTAGCCCAAATTGAAAACCCTGATTTTCGGGAAAAAATCGTTAAGATAGCTGAAAAAGTGGAAGGGGGAAGCAGTCTAAGCCAGGTTTTTTCCTTATTCCCCAAAGTTTTCAACCAATTCTTCGTAACTGTTGTAAAATCAGGCGAAGCCACCGGTAAAGTGGCTGATTCTTTAAATTATCTGGCCGACCACTTGGAAAGGGAAAATGCTCTTAGAAAAAAAATAAGGGGAGCAATGATTTATCCCGCTTTTGTTATTGCTGTTTTTATCGCGGTTATCTTCTTGGCCGCTTTTTTCATTATTCCCAAGTTAACCGAGGTCTTAAAAGTTTTTGAAGGAGATCTTCCCTGGTCAACCAAGGCAGTAATGTATTTTTCCGATTTTATTAAGGGCGGAGGCTGGGTTTTTCTCCTTCTTCTCGTCATTGTTATTTTTCTTCTCCCCCGTTTTATTAAGAAAAGCCAGAAATACAAAAAGATATATGACAAGATTATTTTAAAATTGCCGATTATTGGAAATTTTCAGAAAAAGGTTTATCTTACCCAAATCTCGGAGAACTTGTCCGTTTTAATTGCTTCCGGCCTTCCCATTACCCAGGCCCTGAATATTATTGAAGGAATCGTTGCCAACAATGTTTACAAGGAAATTGTCCATGAAGCCGGAGAGAATGTTTCCAAAGGGGAGAAGATAAGTTCGGTGCTGGCTTCCTATCCCGCTAAAATACCCTCTTTTGTTTTTCAAATGATTTCCACCGGCGAGGAAACCGGCCAACTTGACAAAACCTTAATGGATATTGTCCGCTTTTACCGTCGGGAAATAGAACAAATAACCGACAATTTAAGCACTATTTTAGAGCCGGTCTTGATTCTTTTCCTGGGAATCGGAGTGGCTATTTTAGCCGTTTCCGTCTTTATTCCTCTTTTCAAAATGGGCTTGGGGGGAATATAGGTTGTGGAAAAAAGCGATTTGACTTTTGGATAATAAAGTTAGAAAATGTAATTAAGCTAAGAAAATATTAAAGGTCGGTCTTTAAAAGCTAAAAAAATTAATATATGAAAAAAGGATTTACTCTTATTGAATTGTTAGTTGTTATCGCCATTATCGGTATTTTGGCTTCCATTGTTTTGGTTACCTTTCCCGGAGCCACTAAAAAAGCCAAGGATTCCCGAGTGGTCTCAGCTATCGCCCAAATAAGAACCATAATGACTTATGTCAATGCCAATGAAGGAAGTTACAGCAGTTTGGACGATTCTCAAAGTCCCTGTACCAGCATTGATGATTTAACTACATTGTGCAATGAAGTTTCCGGCAATAATCTCAGCAGTTCCAATCCGACTTTTCAAGCTGATGCCGATGAAGCCTGTGTTTATTCCGATTTGAACGCCAAGGCCAGCGGAGGTACGGCCGCTTACTGGTATTGCGCCGATAGCACCGGAGTAGCCGGCTATACCGAAACCGATCCTTCAAGCACTGGAAACTGCGACGGCACCACCTTTGTCTGTCCTTCTGATGTAAGTAGTTAAACTTTCAAAAGGCACTTTGGTCATATACATCAAAGTGCTTTTTTGTTAGAATAAAAGCGATGGATTTGATAATTTTTATTCTCGGTCTTTTGGTGGGGAGTTTCTTAAATTGTATTGTCTATTGGTTGGAGAAGAAAAAGAGAAAGAACCTGCTCGGCCGCTCCTTTTGCCCCCATTGCTCCCATCCTCTGGGCTTTTTTGACCTTATACCTCTTTTAAGTTTTATTTTTCTCAGAGGAAAGTGCCGTTATTGCGGAAGGAAAATTTCCTGGCATTATCCCCTGGTTGAACTGCTGACAGGCTTGGTTTTTCTTTTAATTTTCAATTATTACTCCGCTCCCGGAGAAGTGTTTTTTCTAATTGTTGTTTCTTCCCTGTTGATAATCGTTTTTAGCTATGACTTAAAGCATTGTTTAATTCCCAGCAAAGTTGTTTATCTGGGGATAATAATAACTTTTTTTAAATTTAATCTCTTAAGCGGACTAGGGATGGCTCTTTTTTTCTTCTTAATTTGGCTTGTCTCCAAGGGGAAATGGATGGGCTTCGGCGATGTTGAGTTAGCTTTTTTAATCGGCCTGCTCTTAGGTTGGCCAAATGTCTTAACCGCTTTGTTTTCCGCTTTCCTAATAGGTGCTATAATGGGATTAGTTCTGATGATATTCGAAAAAAAGAAATTAAAAAGCCGGCTTCCTTTCGGTCCCTTTCTGGTAACGGGAGCTTTTATTGGCTTATTCTTCGGAGAGAGAATAATTAATTGGTATTTATCTTTAGCGGGCTTATGAAAAAAGGATTTACAATTATTGAACTGTTCGTTGTTATTAGCATAACTTTTTTATTGGCGGCTATTCTTTTTATGGGCCAAGCCGAACACAGACAAAGAGTAGCTTTAAACAGTGCTGTTTTCGAATTGATTCAGAATGTCAGAGAGGTTCAGGAAATGGCCATGATTATCAAGGAAACCGAGTGTAACGGGACAACCACCTCCCGCTACGGCATTAATTTTGAAAAGGACAATAATTCTTCCTATTTTCTCTTTGCCGATTGCGGAGAGAGGGAATGGGAGAAAGATGACAATGACAAGCTAATCAGAGAAGTAGAGCTGGACAGACTGATAAAAATCTATCATTTGAGTTCACCCTCCGATTTAAACATAGTTTTCCGGCCCCCCGATCCCATTACCTATATCAATGGGGATTCGGTGGACGAGGAGGAAACAATAATTTTAAGTTTAAGATCTGATCCCGGTTCGGCCGATAATCAAAAAAGCATTAAAATAAATTCAGTCGGCCGAATCGATATTGAATAAAAAACATTTATGAAAAAAGGATTTACAATGATTGAGGTTATGCTGGCCATTTTTGTTTTAACTACCGGAATAATAGCCATTTATTCTTTGGTTCCCCGGATTATAAGTCTCAATTCCTTCAACACCAACAAATTCATTTCCTCTCAATTGGCCATAGAGGGCATGGAAATTATCAAGAATATGAGAGATGGCAACTGGCTGGAATACCGAGTTTCCACTTCTACTCCCTGGAATGAAGGACAGATGAATGATTTGGAGATAGAGGAAGGAGATTATGAGGTTTCCTACGATATGGCTGATTGGGAAGACCCCCCTTTGGATTATTGCGGATTGGTCGAAAGTTGCAGTTATGATAATTTAAAATTTTTAGGCAAGGATTCGGAAGGTTTTTACGGCTATAACTATGTTTCCGGCAATGAAAGTCGCTTTAAGAGGAAGGTAACCGTTGAAAAGCCGGAAGCCGATATCTTGGAAGTTACAACAAAGGTCTATTGGTCGGAAAACAAATTCTTTTCCGTTAAGGAAAGAATTTACAATTGGCGCTGATTATGAAAAAAGGATTTACTTTAGTGGAAATATTAGTGGCTGTCTCTGTTTTTTCTGTTGTAGTAACCAGTGTTTTGGGTCTTTTTGTTTCCACCTTTCAAAACCAAAGCCGGAGCTTGGATAAAAGCTATCTTCTTAACAATGCTTCTTATGTGGTTGAGTATATGAGTCGGGCTTTAAGAATGGCCAAGAAAGATATTAACGGGCTTTGTATTTCTCAATACGATAATTACAGCTTTCTGGCCAAGGACCATATAGCTTTTCTCAATTATAGTGGCCAGTGCCAGGAGTTTTTTCTTGATGTCAACGGCCGGCTCAAAGTAAAAATAGCCGAGGCGGAAAGCGAACTCTTGCCGGGGAATATAGTGGTGGAAAGTCTTAATTTCTCCGTTTCGGGAGAATCCCAAGATGACAATCTTCAGCCTGTTGTTACTTTTGAATTGAAGTTGAGCAAAGGAGAAGAAAGCTTAGACTTCCAAACCACTGTCTCTCAGAGGCAGATTGATATTGAAATATGAAATTTTTTCAAAGAAAAAAAGGAATATCTCTGATTTTGGTTATTGTTCTCCTTTCCATAATCAGTTCTCTGCTTTTATCTTTGACTAATATAATAGTCAGCCAGATGAAAGTCATTTGGGATATTGGAGATTCGGTCAAGGCCTTTTACGGGGCTAACACCGGAGTGGAGCGGGCTTTATATCGAATAAGAAAGGAAGGTAATTTTTCTAATTTCAGCGGGGAGATAGAGGATATTTCCTATAATGTCCGAATTGCCCTTAACGGCGGGATAACCATTACTTCAACGGGCCTTTACAACAATAAGTCAAGAGCCATTCAAACCGAGCACTAAATAATATGAAGGAGAAGGAAGCCCAAAAGAGAATAAAGAAGCTCAAAGAGCTTATAAGGCGCCATCGCTATCTATATCATGTTTTAGACAAACCGGAGCTTTCCGACAGTGCCTTTGATTCTTTAAAAAGAAAGCTTTTTCAATTGGAGAAAGAATATCCCCGCCTTATAACCCCCGATTCTCCCACTCAGCGGGTGGGAGGAAAACCCTTGGACAAATTCAAGAAATTCAAACATCCCCGGCCGATGCTTTCTTTCAACGACGCTTTTTCCCGGGAAGAAATGAAAGAGTGGGAAGAAAGATTAAAAAAACTGCTTGCTCCCGAAGAGAGAAGAAAGATAAATTACTTTGCCGAACTCAAATTTGACGGCTTGGCCATAGAATTGGTCTATGAAAAGGGAATTTTAAAAGTAGGGGCTACCCGGGGAGACGGAAAAACGGGAGAAGATGTCACTCAGAACCTGAAAACCATTGAAGCCATTCCCCTTAAATTGAGAAATTTTGAAGAAAGAGTTGTAGTCAGGGGCGAGTGTCTGATTTCCAAAAAGGAGTTTCAAAGAATAAACAGGGAAAGGAAAGAAAAAGGATTGGCTTCCTATTCCAATACCAGAAATACGGCAGCCGGCTCAATCAGGCAATTGAACCCCAAGATTGTCGCCTCCCGCAATCTTGACGCCTATTTTTATGATTTGGTCAGCGACTTGAGAGCGAAAACCCACCGGGAAAAGCATAAAACTCTCAAGGAATTGGGTTTCAAGGTTCATAAAGCGGTCAAACTCTGCTCCAATTTAAAAGAGGTTTTTGAGTTTCAGCGAAAATGGGAAAAAGAAAGGGAAAAGCTGCCTTTTGAAATAGACGGAGTGGTAGTTCAGGTGAACAACAATGATCTTTTCCAGAAATTGGGGGTGGTTGGCAAAGCTCCCCGGGGAGCCATTGCTTATAAGTTTGTGCTTCGCCAGGCCGAAACGGAAATTAAGGATATAAAAGTCCAGGTGGGAAGAACCGGAGCTGTCACTCCAATTGCCTACTTAAAACCGGTTAATATTGAAGGAGTGACTATCAGCCGGGCCACTCTTCACAATGAAGATGAAATAGGAAGATTGGGAGCGAAGATTGGTGATACGGTCATTGTCGGACGAGCCGGTGATGTTATACCGGACATAGTCAAAGTTCTGCCTGACCTACGGACAGGCAAAGAGAAGGTATTCAAAATGCCGGACAAATGTCCTATTTGCGGGACAAAACTTAAAAAAGACGGAGTTATTTTAAAATGTCCTAATAACGACTGCCGGGCCAGGCAGAGAAAATACTTTCATCACTTTGTTTCCAAGAAAGCTTTTGACATTGAAGGACTCGGCCCCCAAATTATCAATCAGCTTTTAGAGAAGAAATTAATCAATGATCCGGCTGATTTGTTTAATTTAAAAGAAGGAGATTTGCTTCCCTTGGAAGGTTTTGATAAAAAATCAGCCGATAATCTCTTAAAGGCAATTAAAGAAAGCCGGGAAATAAGCTGGCCCAAATTTATTTACGCCCTGGGGATTCCTGGGGTTGGAGAGGAAACAGCTGTGCTTTTAGCCAACAATTTTAATAGTTTGGCCGAACTCAAGAAAGCCGAAAGGAAGGACTTGGAAACTATCCATGATATCGGTCCCGAAGTTTCCCGGGACATTTGCAATTATTTTCAGAAAAAAGAAAATTTCCCGGACAAATTATTGGAAAATGGAGTTAAAATAAAGAGCTTCCAATCTAAAGGACGGAAACTGAAGGGGAGGAAGTTTGTTTTGACCGGAACGTTAAAATCTTTAACCAGAGACGAAGCTAAGAATAAGATTCGCTCTCTCGGCGGTAAAACTAGCAATTCTGTTTCTTCGGAAACTGATTATCTGGTAATAGGAGAAAATCCCGGATCAACCAAGCTTGAAGAAGCGAAAAAGGAGAAAGTTAAGGTTTTAGAAGAGAAGAAGTTTTTGGGGATGTTGGGAGAATGAATAAATCAAGCTTAATAATCAAAATTATTAATAGATTAAAAAGTTGATTTTTTACTACTATATGATAAATTAAAGGTAGCACATTACAACTAAATAAAATTAATTGGGAGGAATAAGTTATGTATAAAAAATTGATTGCGCCTTCAGTAATTCAGATTGAATTGACTAGTAGGTGTACAAATAAATGTATTCACTGCTACAACTTTTGGAGGGGAGTACATAAAGAAAAGAATAGCGAGATTCATCTTAAAGAAGCTCAGATTTTAGCTAATGAGATTATTTCTAATAAGATATTTCATGCAATTATTACGGGAGGTGAGCCTTTTCTTAATAGAAATTCTTTATATTTTTTAGTAAAAACTTTAATTTCTAATGGATTAACAATTGGTATTAATTCTAATCTCACAGTACTAAATAAAGAAGATGCCTTGCATTTAAAAAAATTAGGAATATCTCTTGTTCTTACTTCAATTATGGGGCCCAATTCTAAGATTCATGATAGTATAGCTAAAAGAAAAGGTGCTTTTAGTGAAACTGTAAATGGGATAAGAAAACTCCAAAAAACAGGTATCCCAATTGCTATAAACATGGTAGTTTCTCAAAAGAATAAAGAATATGTAAAAGATACAGCTCGATTTGTTAAATCCTTAGGGTTAAATCATTTTAGCGCAACTAAAGTTAGTTGGCCTGGAAATTGCAAGGATTTCAGTAGTCTCTCTCTTAGTTCTGACGAATTCCATAGTTATTTACAAGATCTTTATGAAATTGGAATAAAAGAAAATATGCATGTAGACGTTTTAGAAAGTTATCCCCTTTGTGGAATTAAAGAAGTGAATAAATTCCGAAAATTTACTGGTAGAAAATGCCTAGCTGGTGTTACTACTATGACAATTGGATCTAACGGGGATGTTCGTCCCTGTTCTCACCTTGATATTAATTATGGAAATATTTTCAAAGATGGTCTTAAAAATATCTGGAATAGGATGAATCCTTGGTGTAATGGAGATATGTTGCCTTCAATGTGTAGATCTTGTAGCATTTTTGGACTTTGTGGTGGAGGATGCAGAATGGAAGCAAAGATGAACAACAAAGTAATAACCACACTTGATCCTTATGCAATACCTAAAAATATACCTTATGTTATTTCTCAAATTACTTCAAGAAAGAAAAAGTCGTTAAAGCCTTTACCTGATGTTTTTCGATTAAATCCTAGAGTTAGATTAAGGAGAGAAAATTTTGGTGGAACCATTTTTATAGGAGCAAAATTTGCTTGTTATCTCAACAAAAATGGTTTTCAACTGATAAAAGGATTAAAAATCGGGGATGTTTATAACAGAAAAAGGATAAGTAAATTTTCTTCGGAAGATAACTCTGTTTTTGACGTAGAAAAATTTTTTAAGAAAATGTTTAATTGTAAAGTACTAATTTATCATTAACATTAAACGGAAGGAGGTTATAATAAAAATGAAAACTACTAAAGAAAAACCTAATGTTGAGACTCTTTTAGATAACTCTGTTTCTTCTATTGAATTAGATAATGTTATTTTTAATTCTGGTTGTGATTGTTTTGATTGTGATTATAATTGCGAAGAATGTGACAATTGTGATTGTGATGCTTTATAAATATCTTTAAGATCTTTAACAGTAGAGGTAGGTTAGAAAACCTACCTCTTTTTTTTATTATAATTTAATAGGTTCCCTTAATCTTTTTAACGCCTCCTTATCTTTAATAATGTCTTTTCCGTATTTATTCCAAAGAGAAAGTTTTTGAGAGAATTTATCAGATGATTTGTTTATTAAATTAAGAGCTTCCCTTAAGGCTTTTTTATATCCCTTTTCTTTTAGTAATTCACTAATAAAATCCACCAATTCATAATTTTTATCCTTGAATCTTACTTTTAATTCCCTAACCCCTGGGTTAGCAGGGCTCTTGAAGCCTATTTGGTTTAAAATGGCCGCAGTCAAAGCTTCTTTAAAACAATATTTAGTACTTTCTTCCAATATGATATTCAATTCTTTTAATTGTTCCGAAAAAATAAAGTGGGATATTTCATGAAGAGATATTTCAATTAAATCTTTAGCTTGTTTTCCTCTTAATTGAGCTAAAATTGAGAAATAAAAAGTATTGTCTTTATAGGGAGAAAAAGGAAGAATGGTTGCTTTGGCTGAATAAGTGATTGGTTTTTTCCATTCGTAATCCATAACTTTTCCTAGTTTCCTCAAGGCTTTTTCAGCTTTCTTTCCTGCTTCAATCTCATTTTCTTTAATGATTTTTAAAATTCTTTTTTGATGAGAATTATAGAAATCATCAACAAAATTATCCACAGCTTTCCCTTCTTCTAAGTTTTCTAGAAGATTTTTTAATTTTGGAAATACTTTTAATATTAAATTCCTATGTTGGGGGAAGAAAGGATGATTAAGAAATTTAATAAAAAGGTTTTTATCCCTTTCTTTATCTAGGCCAACTTTTATTTTGGGAATTTTATTCATATTTAATTATTATAACAAAATAAAAACCCAATAAAAGAAATTAAAAACTTTGACTTTGACAACTTTGCGGTTAAAATAGGAAATATATGGATTTTAAGAAAATAGAAGAAGATATAAGGGAATATTGGAAGAAAGAGAAGGTTTTCCAGCGCTTGCTTGAGAGAGACAAAGATAAAAAAGAAGAGTATGTCTTTTACGAAGGTCCTCCTTTTGCCAATGGAAAGCCGGGAATTCACCATGTTTTGGCCCGGGCCTTTAAAGATGCCGTTATCCGCTATCAGACAATGCGGGGTTTTCGGGTCCCCCGGAAAGCGGGTTGGGATACTCATGGTCTTCCCACTGAAATGGAAGCGGAAAAGAAACTCAACCTCTCCAATAAAAAAGAGATAGAAGAAATCGGTCTGGATAAATTCACCCGGGCCTGCCAGGAAAGCGTTTTCCTCTATATCAACGATTGGCGGGAGCTAACCGAAAGAATGGCCTACTGGCTGGATCTGGACGACCCCTATATCACCTGTTCTCCGGAGTATATGGAGAATGTCTGGGGGATTTTAAAGAGAATCTGGGAGAAAGGACTTTTATACAAAAGCTACAAGGTAATTCCCTACTGCCCCCGCTGCGGAACCACTTTGAGTTCCCACGAAGTGGCTCAGGGCTACAGGGAGATAGAGGATGAATCCGTCTTTGTTAAACTTAAAGTTAAAGATCGGGATAAATACTTTCTGGTTTGGACCACTACTCCCTGGACGCTGACAGCCAATGTTGCTCTGGCGGTCAATAGAGAAATGGACTATCTTGAAGTGGAAAAGGAAGGAGCCAATCTTATTCTGGCCAAGGAGAGATTGGAAGTTTTGGGAGAGGAAAAACCCCGAATTGTCAGAGAAATGAAAGGCAAGGATTTGGTGGGATTAAAGTACGAACCTATTTTTAAGTTTAAAGAGCCGGATTATTCGGTGGTAGCCGGAGATTTTGTCGGCGGAGACGAAGGAACGGGAATTGTCCATATCGCCCCCGCTTTCGGGGAGGAAGATATGGAATTGGCTAAAACTGAGAATCTCCCGGTTTTGCTGACCATAGACGAAGAGGGAAAGTTTTCCGGGGAATCGAAATGGAAAGGAATTTATTTTGAAAAATTAAGCCCTTTGGTGGCTGAAGAGCTGGAAAAAAGAAAGATTCTTTTTAAAAAGGAGAACTATTTTCATAAGTATCCTTTCTGTTGGAGATGTGATACCAAACTCCTCTATTATCCCAAGGAATCCTGGTTTCTGGAAACTTCCAATGAAGAGGTTAAGAAGCGGCTGATAGAGAATAATAAAAAGATAAAGTGGCGCCCCAACCATCTCAAAGAAGGAAGGTTCGGCAAATGGCTGGAAGGCGTCAAGGACTGGGTTATTTCCCGAGAAAGATATTGGGGAACTCCCTTGCCTTTCTGGGAGTGTGAAAAATGCGGTCATAAGGTCTGTATCGGCAGCGTGGAAGAATTGAAAAAAAAGTCGGAAAAAAAGATCGACTCCGAAAAGCTCCATCGCCCCCATATCGATCAAGTTTCTATTAAGTGTGAAAAGTGCGGAGGAGAGATGAAACGGGTTGAACAGGTTTTGGACTGTTGGTTTGATTCCGGTTCTATGTTTCTGGCCCAGAATCCGGGGTTTCTCGCCCAGGAGGGAGATTTAGGCAAACTCGTTGAAGAAATATCCTTTCCGGCCGACTTTATCTGTGAAGGAATAGACCAAACCAGAGGCTGGTTCTATTCCCTTTTAGCCATTGCCACCTTATTGGAACTCCCCTCGCCCTACAGGAGTGTTATCGGAGTGGGAATGGTTTTGGATTCCAAGGGCAAAAAAATGAGCAAATCCAAAGGTAATGTCGTTAAACCTCTTGAAGTTTTTGATGAGTATGGAGCGGACAGTATCCGTTGGTATTTCTACCGCCTTAATGAAGCCGGCAAAGGGAAAAGATTTGACCCCGAAATTCTCAAAAAGGAAGTTCACAAGTTTTTCCGGATTGTTCTCAATACGGTCAGGTTTTTGAAGATTTATTCCGATAAAGAGCTGCCTGAACCGCCAGAAGAAGCCAAACTGCCCTTACTTGACAAATGGCTTGCCAACAGGCAGAGACTGGCCCTTTCCAGAGTAAAGGAAAAGATGGATGATTTGGATATTCTTTCCGTCGCGCGGGAGCTGGAAGATTTTGTCTATGATATGTCCCAGTGGTATCTCCGCTCCTCCCGGGAGCGCTTGAAGGAATCAAAGGATTCCCAAGCTTTCTTTTTGGATGTTTTAAGAAAAACGGCCAAAATGATTGCTCCTTTTGCTCCCTTTCTCGCCGAGAAAGTATTTCAGGACCTCAAAGGGGGAGATTCGGTTCATTTGAGCAGCTATCCTGAAGCAGAAGGAGAAACAGCCGAAAATCTCTTAAGGGAAATGGAGAAAGTCCGTAAAATCTCTGAAACAGGCCGTTTTCTGAGAAAAGAGGTTGATATTGGTTTGAGACAGCCTTTATCAGAGGTTGCTTACAGCGGGAAAGAAAAATTAAAAGAGGAATTTGAATCTCTTTTAGCAGAGGAATTAAGCGTTAAGAAGGTAAGCCACAGGGAAGAACTTCCCTCCGGAGAGGATTGGATTAAGGATGAAAAGAATTATTTGGCTTTAAATAGGGAAATTACTCCGGAGCTGGAAGAAGAAGGAATAGTCAGGGAATTAAGCCGGAAGATAAACTATTTAAGGAAGAAAGCCGGTTTAATGCCTGAGGACAAAGTAAATTTGGTGATAGAGGATATGGAACCATTTTTAGAGAAAGTAATTCAGGAAAATATGGGTGATCTTCCGGTGGAAGATCTTTTAAAGAAGGCCGAAGAAGGAGAACTGGCTCAAGGCAAGTTAACTTTGAAAGAAAAGACTTTTACAATTAAGATTAAAAAACCTTGACTTATTTCGAACTTTATGTATAATTAGGGCATAAAGTAAAATTTATGTCTAAAAAACACTTAATTGTTTCAATATTATCTTTAGTTCTAGTCTTTTCTTTTACTTCCAGCGCTTTGGCAAGCAATGATAATGCTGTTGAGCCAAGGTGTGCTGGAATAACCATAGATAAATGGTTTTTAAATCTAAATGTTCTCTCCTGCGACAAAAGCCCTGCCTTTTGCAAGGGTTTTAGCTTCGACTGGACATCTAACGGCTATCCGGGAGGTGCCGGTAATCCTTCCTGCTGCGGAGACGACTCCGAAGAAAATTTCATACCAACCGATTGTTTTGGAAACGAAGTAAATTTTTGTTGTCCGGATAATAAACTGTATGTATACGATGATGAATGTGTACGTGAATGTCCAACCTGCGGAGACAACTCCTATGACGGAACAGAGTATGATGATGACGAAGATGCTTGTGAAAATAATGTTCATACCAATGCTTGGGAAGTGCCAACTGGTAATGCCAATTCTGGTTGCTGGCAGGATATGTGCTGTGGAGACGATAGCGATGAAGAAATTACATCTCGCATAACATGGGAAGTAGCTTGGAGCCCTGATGGTTCTGATACATCAGATTTTGCCTGTTGTTGGGGAAGCTGGGAAAACTGTGTTAAAGATGGGACTTGTTATGAGAATGGTGCTCATGGAGGTTTAAACCCGGGAGATAATGATAATTATGCTCTTTGTAATTGGGGAGAATGGAATGATTGTGACTGGCCAAGTTTTTGTGGAGCTTCAGTTTGTGGCTCTGGTTCAGGTGTAATCTCCGGTGAATCATCTCCTCACGGAGAATATAGTCAACAAGATATTGATGATAATGAAGAAGAATGCTGCGGAGACGATGCCGATGAAGTTTACAATCCTGCTGATGGCAAATGCTATCGCTCAGAGAGTTCTTTTCCTGAGGAAAGCTGTGGAGATAACTATTGGACAGATGGGACAGAATGTGATTACGATCAAAATACTTGCCAAGCAGAGTTTTTCGACTGGGCTTGGAGTATCCCAACAGGAAATCCCCTTTCTACTTGCTGGCAAGATATGTGCTGTGGGGATGATACCAATGAATATCCTAAGTTTCTTCGGGCTGGCGAAGAGATAACTTGGGACTCCAATACCTCCGACATAGCATGTTGTCAATATGATCGCAACTGTATTAAAGATGGTACTTGCTATGATCTTGGACCTCTCACAGGTTTTAATCCTGGAGGCAATGACAATTCTGCTCTATGTGAACTTGGAATAGGAACATGGATTGATTGTGATCAAGCTCCCGGTTCTTGTGGAGCTTCAATTTGCGGTTCTGATGATATATTTGGCGTAATCTCCGGTGAGTCATCTCCTCATGGAGAATATAGTCAATTACATATTGATAAAGATGCTCCGGCCTGTTGCGGAGACGATGCTGATGAATACTATAAGTGCAATTCCGGAACTGGTGTCTGTAAGTGCTGTAACTCCGACAGCAAGGTGGTTGATGGGAATGGAAGATGTATTAAAAAAGAGAAGGAAAACAATAACTTTGAAAATTATAAGGAAGAAAACAAT
>CAYPCL010000008.1:0-1384 GCA_964409215.1 uncultured Candidatus Saccharibacteria bacterium
CTTTCCCGGTTTTAACCTCTTTGTCCTAATTTCCAATCTTTTCCCTTTTAATTTAGAACTGAAAACTATCTTTTCTCCTAAAAGCTCTTCTAATCTTTTTTTTACCGCTTTCAGAGAATAAGGTTTCTTTTTTCGGGCTTCTTGAGGCCTTCCCAAATGACTGATTAAAATTATTTTTGCTCCCTTCTTCTTCAATAAATTGATAGTGGGAAGAGTTCTTCTTATCCTAAAATCATCGGCTACCCTTCCTGATTCCAGAGGAACATTAAAGTCAGCCCGGACAATTACCCGACTATTGTAGAAGCTGTTGTTTTTTATGCTTTCTATTTTCATAATTAATCAAAATCCACTTCTTCGCCCGGCTTCAATTCACCGATTTCAGTTTTTCTTTTTTTATCATCAAGGGATTTCTTTAAAGCTTTCTTTAATTCCTTCTTGTCAACATCTTTCTTTTTTGATTTCTTTTTATTGGAAAAAGAAACGGGGTTTTTTAAGAGCATTTCCTCAAAAGTAAGTCCCTTTTTATTTTCTCCTTTCTTTTCTTTTACTTCTTTTAAACAGGATTTACAATAAACCGGCTTCTTAGGATCGGGCTTAAAGGGAACTTTTATCTTCTTGCCGCATTTCTGGCAAACGGCATCGTGAAGTTTTACTTTTTTATTAGGGGGGTTCTTTAGAATAAAGTCGCCGGTCCACTGGGAAATCTTTTCTTCAACTTCCTTCCGGTCATTGGCATACTTCTGACGGGAAAGCTTTATTATCTCATCCTTAAAGGATTTTTCCGGAAGTTCAAAAGGCGGAATGGTTTCGGCTGAGAAAGGACGGCCGGCTACTCCCTCAACCATTAATTTTAAATAAATCTGATATTTGGGGAGATTAACAAAATCCTCCACCGTAAATTCGGGGTAAAACTCCTTCTCCAGGTGTTCGGCGTCCTCAGCTCCAACCCGAAAAGAAATAATCGTTCCCATGTTTCCAAAAACAGCATCTCTGACTTCTTCTTCCATTTGGGCGATATATTGATGGGCCAAAGTTAAACTTAAGCGGTATTTTCTGGCTTCAGAGAGAATATTACAGAAAGATTCAGTAGCAAAGTTTTGGAATTCATCCACATACAGGTAAAAATCCTTCCTCTTTGATTCGGGAATATCAACTCGGCTCATAGCAGCCAGTTGTATCTTGGTAATAATTAAACCACCCAGAAGCTTGGAGGCATCTTCCCCTATCTTCCCTTTGGAGAGATTAAGAATGATTATCTTTTCATTGTCCATCATTTTTCTGATATCTATGCTGGACTCCTCCTGACCGATAATATTCCTGATTAAAGGCGAGGAGATAAACTGGCCTATTTTGTTCTGAATGGCGGCGCTGGCCTCCACTTCGT
>CAYPCL010000008.1:1394-15286 GCA_964409215.1 uncultured Candidatus Saccharibacteria bacterium
TCGTATCTTTCGCTGTAACGGCCGAATTCGTGAATCCAGAAGGATTTAACCACCGGATCTTTAACATTTTCAACCACTTCTTTCCGGTAATCGGCATCGGCCAGCATTCTATTGATTCCCAATAGGGTGGAATTGGGATATTCCAAAAGAGCCAAGACGCAATTATGGAGAATATATTCCATTCTTGCTGACCAGACATCGGGCCAAATCTTCTTGAAAACTCCCATTAAGCCCGAGGCCACCAAATGGCGGACTTCGGGGTCAACCTCCTCCATAACATTAAAACTAACCGGATAGTTAATATCCCCGGGGTTAAAATAAAAGACATCTTTGATTCTTTCCTTGGGAATAAAGTCCAGAATTTCTTCGGCTGCCTCTCCGTGGGGATCGACAAATCCGACTCCCCTCCCCGCTTGGATATCCTGAATTATCATATTTTTTTCCAAAACCGTTTTTCCCATTCCTGTTTTTCCGATGATATAAACATGCCTCCGACGATCGTCGGTTCTAATTCCGAATTTTTCCCTTTTACTTCTAAATAGGGCTTTAGCAAAAAAATTGGTTTCACTCATAATTATTCGGTGGGAATACCGGGAGGAGGACCTCCTTTCTTACCCATTACTCTTGGAATGCCCGGAGGCAGATCGGAAGATTTAACAGGAAAATGGAAAATGGTAGTTAATTCTTCGGTGTTTAAAATAGGCAGAAGTTTTCCCTCCCTCTGGGGAAAGGAACCGGGATATCTGAGAATATAGTTCTTCAGCATTCTTCTTTTCCTCTTAAAAACTCTCCTCTCCTTAAAAAAATATTTAACTTTGGTGGCTACTTCTTTGCCGATGTTGTTCATATCCTCCTCGGAGAAATTGGCGAAATAGGAGGAAGCAATTCGGCTATGGGGAGCAAATTTCTTCCCGGAAGGATAGAAGTAAAGAGCCCGAAGCGAAGTTTTAAAAGCGCTTTTGGCTGTTTTATTCTCAACTTCGCTTAAAATTTCCTTCTCCCGGGGAGTAAGATAGGGAGTATTTCCTTTTTCCTCTTCCCCCTCTTCAAAAGGAATTTTAGCTTTAAAGACAAGATTAAAAGCTTCTCCGGGAATAGTTTTTTTCTGGGATGACTTAGTTGGACGCTGAGCCAGTTTATTAGCCACTTCTTTAGTATGGGTCTTCCAGGGAAAATCCTTGTCTTTAATGGGAATTGCTATTATTTGAAACCAGAATTGCTCTTTTTTATTCAATTTTGACAAGGCTTCCAGTAAATTATAAATGGGATCTATTTTCTTTTCTCCTTCAATCTGCTCCGTTTTGGTCGGCTCAAAATCCTTATAGGTTTTAATGGGATAGGCGTAATCCTCTTTCAAAGCATACTCTTCCCCGTAGAAATCATATTCCTTGTTGGGAAGGTTGGGAGGCATTTTTTGAGTATAATCTTCCGCTTCCAGAATTTCCGCCTCGGGATAGTTGGAATGGATAATACTTTCAACCGCTGTCCGGGAATCCTTGGGAATTCTAAGGTAAAAATGAACATTTCCTTCAAAACTAACTATTTCAAAAGACCACCACTTGGAGCCTCCTTTGGGTTCTCCTTCGCACCACTCGGCCTTCCAGTCGGGAGTGCTCTGGAAAGCGGCCCAAAGATTACTCATTACGTTTTCCATGGCTTTAAAGGGCTTGGTTATTTCCCCGGGAGGGATAATTTCCAGTATTTGCCATTCTTTTTTTTTGTCCCAAATATCCCAGGAAATCCACCATTTATAGAAAAAGAGGGTAAAATAATACAAAACCAGGGGCAGAAAAAGCCACCACCATTTTTCCAGAATCAAAAGCATTGTTGAAACAATTTTCTCCATATTAAAAAGTTAAAGGTTTGTCTATAAAAAAGGAAATGATAAATAAAATCAAAAAACTCCAAATAAAAATTTTAAAAGTGTATAAAAAAGAAACCGTCGCTCCGGCTAAGAGAGTACGGCCCTTTTTAATGTCTCTATCTGTCCATTTGCTGCAAAAATAAGCAAAGACCAGAAAAAAGACTCCGCTGGCTATTAAGATAATCTTTAAAGCAGAAACAAGAAAAGACATACAGGCTTATTATACCAGATAATACTTTCCTTGTGAATCTTTGGAAAAGAGTTTTTTGTCTTGAAGATTGAGAAGAATGGTATTTTCTTTAACTAAGCGCTGGTTTTTAACCTCTTTTACTATTTTTTCCCTGGCTAAACCATTTTTACCTTCCAAAATTTTAGCTATAACATCCTTGACTGTCCCCGATAAATAGCCCCATTCTTTCAAACCGTAAATCCCCCGTCCAACCAAAACAAATCTCTGATCTTTAATCAATTCATTGTGAACTGTTTGAGGATAAGCTTTTTTCAATCCGATTCCCGGAATTTCAATAGAGCTGGCTTCTTCGGCAATCTCCCTGAAATGAAGGGGCTTATTAACTTTCTTTAAAGCCAGATAAGCTCTGTCCCTCACTCCTTTGGGCTTTACTTCGGGCCAGTCGGTCAAGCCGAAATAACCTAAGGGGCTCTTAGCCAGTTTTTTAGAAATTTCTAAAAGAGAATTTACCAATTTGACATTTTCTTCGGGAGATATTTTCTGGAATTCCTTTTTATCAAGCAAGCGATTTTCTCTTTGAACATTTTTAATTAAGTCATTTAAAAGATTTTCCGCTTTATTAACCAAATCCTTTCTTGAAGCCCAAAAGGAATAAATCTCTCCGCTATCGGAATGATGATGAAAATCATCCCCGATAACCAAAGAAAAGTGAATATAGTTGTCATAACTGCCTTTCCCCAGGTCAGATAAAATCACTTTTTCTTTTTTAACACCTCCGTATTGATCTAAATAGTTTTTAATATCGCTGAATATGTTTTGAAGAGATCTGTCGTTTTTCTTTTTAGAAATTCTTTCCAAAGCATCGGTTTCAATCTGGCGAACTCTTTCCCTGGTTATGCCAAAACTCCGGCCGATTGACTCCAGAGTTTCCTTTTGGCCGGTTTTCAAACCAAATCTTCTTGAAACAACTTCTTGCTGTTTTGAAGGAAGATCTTTTATTATTTTTGAAGAAATTACTTTATTAACATTCATGTTCTCCTTCATTTAAACATACTGGCAATTATATGTCAAGAGTTTTTCCATTTGTAAAAACTAACCAGCAGAGGGGTAGCTAAAAAGAGGGAAGAATAGGTTCCCAAAGCAATTCCTATAATCAAAGTTAAGGAAAAATACTTTAAAGTCGCTCCTCCAAAAAAGAAAATGGCCAATAAAACCAGCAAAGTGGTTAAAGAAGTATTTAAGGACCTGGTCAAACTTTGATTGAGGCTTTTTTCAACCACCGAATCAAAAGTGGAAGTTTTGGTTTTAATCAGATTTTCCCGAACCCGGTCAAAAACTACCACTGAATCGTTAATGGAATAGCCGAAAACCGTTAAAAAAGCAGTAATAACCGGGATGGTAATTTCCACTCCGTAAAATTTTCCCAAGAGAGCGAAAACTCCCAAAGGGATGATAAAGTCATGAGCCAAAGCTATTAAGCTGGAAAAGCCGTAGATATAGGATTTAACCGGATGAGATACTTTGCGGAAACTGAAAGCTACATAGATAAGAATGGCCAGCAGAGCCACTATTATCACCAATTTGGTTTTTTCTTTCAATTCCTCTCCGACAACCGGACCGATTGACTGAAAGCTTTCCGAACCTTCTTCAATTTTATTTGAGCTGTCCAATTTATTCAGAATTTTCCGGTGAGTTTCTTCATTAATATTTTTCATCCTCAAGATAACTCCTTTTTCCCCCTGCTTTTGAATGGAAAGATTGGCTAGATTAAATTCTTCCAACTCTTTTCTTAGAACCGAAAAATCAGGAATTTCTTCTTCATAATTAAAGCTTAAGGAACTTCCGCCGACAAAGTCAATTCCCAGCTTCAAGCCGAAAATAACAATGCTGGCCAAACTAGCCAAAAAGAGAACAATTGAGAGCCCGTAAAATATTTTCCTGTATTTTATAAACTTTATCCCCATATTTTTCTATATTTCTCAAGTTTTGTTCCAATAAATTTCTTGAGAAAAGTTTTAGTGACAAACATTGAAGAAAACAAACTGACTAAAATGCCCAAGCTTAAAGTAAGGGCAAATCCTTTAACAAAACTGGTTCCGAAGGAAAACATTATTAAAGCAATAATCAAAGTGGTAAAATTGCTGTCTCTGATTGAAGGCCAGGCCCGGGAAAAGCCGTTTTCCAGAGCGTAGGAAAAAGATTCTCCTTCTTTTCTCTCTTCTTTCTGCCTTTCAAAAATAAGGACATTGGCGTCCACGGCCATTCCCACCGAAAGAACGGCTCCGCCGATGCCGGCCAAAGTAAGAGTAACCGGAAAAAGCTTAAAGATGCTCAATAAAATCCCGCCATAAACCAGCAAACTGAAAAAAGCCAGGAGACCGGAAAGACGGTAAATCAATATCATAAAGAGGGCTACGGCCAAAAAGCCGAAAAGTCCGGCTTTAAGAGATTTATTAAGCGAGATCATTCCCAAAGTGGGACCAACCGTATTTTGGGACACTATTTCAATGGGAACCGGCAGGGCTCCGGCATTAAGATTTCTAACTAATTCTTTGGCTTCTTCCAAACTGAATTTTCCGGTTATTCTGGCTTGGCCCCCGGAAATTTTTTCTCTAACAACCGGAGCGGAAATCATTATCTCATCAATATAAATAGCCAGGCGCTTTTCGACATTTCTTTCCGTTATTTGGCCGAATAATTCTTTGCCTTCGGAGTTAAACTCCAAAATAACCTCCGGCTCCATAGTGGTCTGGCCGAAATCCAGCTTGGCTTTTTTTAAATATTTACCGGTTAGCTCGGTGGCTTTAAAGTGAGCGTCCAATTTTTCTTTATCAGACAAATCTTCTTCCTGGGGAACCTCTTCAACTTCTTCCCGAAATTCCAAAAAGGGAGTTTGGCCTATCATTTTTATCGCCTCTTCGGTTTTCTTAACCCCGGCCAGTTCAACTATCAGTCTTTTATGGCTTCCCCTTTCTTCAACTCTGACAATGGGTTCTTTGACGCCGAAGTAATTTATTCTTCTTTCAATAACGTCGCGGAGTCCGGCCATTGATTCTTTTTCCTCGCTTCCGGGAATATCGGAAAGATCGGCTTCATAAAGCAATCGGGTTCCTCCTTGAAGATCAAGGCCCAGCTTAAAATCAACTTCCGAAGTTTTAGGCAGTTTAAGGCCGACAGAAGAAAAAACCCGGGAATTTAAAAACTCTATTCCCTTGTTAATCTGGCCGGGGAAAACAATCCCCAGTGAGAGAATAAAAATTATAATGATTATTATCAGATTTAAACTGGTTTTTCTTCTCATACCTTATCATTTTATAACAGAAATGGATATTTTTTTCAACGACTGGCCAATTTGAAAACAGTTCGGGAAACTTGAGAGTTGAGAATTCCCAAAAGCTCCTGGAACATTTTATGGCCTTCGGTCCTGTATTCAACTAAAGGATCCTTGCCCCCGTAAGCCCTGAGCCGGACTGAATCTCTCAAGGAATCCATGGTTGACAAATGATCCGACCATAAAACATTAATTGTTTGAAGATAAGCGTATTTAAAAATCTTCTTCATTCCTTCTTTTCCTTCATGTTTTTCCTTTTCTTCAAGAACTTTCTTAACCAAGTTATTGAGAAATTCAATTATTTTTTCTTCCTTCAGTTTAAGGAGCTTGGAACTGAGATCGCCCTGAAAGGGAATAATCGTTCTCATTTCCTGGCTAATTTTTTCAGGGTCAAGATGATGGCTGAAAACAATTTTTTCCAACTCTTTTTTTAATATTTCCATTATTTTCTCCTTCAATTCCTCATAATTACTTTTTAAAATTTCGTCGCGGAGGGAATATATTTTATTCCTCTGTTTTGAAATAACATTATCGTATTCCAAAACATGCTTTCGGGCATCAAAATTAAAGCCTTCCACTTTAGCTTGGGCTTTCTCTATAGCTCCGGAAATCATTTTGGCCTCAATCGGCTGATCTTCGGGCAGTTTTAAGATATTCATTAAGTTTTCAATTCTTTCTCCCCCGAAAACCCGGAGAATCTTATCTTCCAGAGAAACAAAAAAGCGGGAAACTCCGGGATTGCCCTGGCGACCCGACCTTCCTCTGAGCTGATTGTCTATTCTTCTGGCTTCGTGCCTCTGAGCCCCAATTACATAAAGTCCTCCCAATTTCTTGACTTCCTCCGCTTCTTTGAGATTGGGAGGATTTCCGCCTAAGATTATGTCCACCCCCCGGCCGGCCATATTGGTAGCTACCGTAACCTGGCCTTTCCGGCCGGCTTGAGCTATAATTTCTCCTTCCCGCTGATGATTCTTGGCATTTAGGATTTCCGGAGAAATGCCTTCCCTTTCCAGCATCTTGGCTAAGATTTCGTTTTTATCAATAGAATTGGTTCCGATTAATATAGGCTGGCCTTTCTTCTGTTTTTCCTTAACTTCCCCGACTATCGCCTTAAATTTGCCCTTCTGATTCTTATAAACCAGGTCGGGAAGATCTTTTCTTATCATCGGTTCATTGGTGGGGATATTCACCACTTCCAAATCATAAACTTTTTCAAATTCCTCGGAAGAAGTTGTGGCTGTTCCGGTCATACCGGCCAGCTTGTTGTACTTCCTGAATAAATTCTGGAAGGTGATTGAAGCCAAAGTTTTTGATTCCGGATTAACTTTCAATCCTTCTTTTGCCTCTATTGCCTGATGAAGTCCTCCTGACCAGCGCCGGCCCGGCATCAATCGGCCGGTGAACTCATCAACAATAATAACCTCTCCCCCTTTCACGATATAATCCCTGTCTCTCCGGAAAAAAACCTTAGCCCGGAGAGCCTGCTCCAGATGATGGAGATATCTTATCCCTTTCTCTTGATAAATATTATCTAATTTCAAAATGTCCTCCACTTTGTCAATTCCTTCCTCGGTTAAAGAAACCACTTTTAATTTTTCGTCAATTTGGTAATCAATATCTTTCTTGAGCCGGGGAACTATTCGGGAAAAATCCTTATACCACTGAGAGCTCTCGGTATCGGGAGCGGAGATAATAAGAGGAGTTCTGGCCTCGTCAATTAAGATTGAATCTATTTCATCGATAATGGCATAATTAAATCCCCTTTGAGCTTTCTTCTCCAAGTCAAAAACCATATTATCCCTCAGACAATCAAAACCGAACTCATTATTGGTTCCGTAGGTTATATCGGCCCGGTAAGCTTCTTTTCTTTCCACCGGCCTCAAGTAGCTTTCAATTACTTTAAATCCGCCGACCAAATCCCTTTCCCTGTCCTTTTCATCCTCCTTGTAACCGGGGTCATAGAGATAAGCCCGGTCATGAACCAAGCAGCCGACTGATAATCCCAAAGCATGATAAATTTGGCCCATCCAAATCGTATCTCTCTTAGTCAAATAGTCATTGACTGTAACTAAATGAACTCCTTTTCCGGTTAAAGCGTTAAGATAAGCGTTAAGGGTAGAGGCCAGGGTTTTTCCTTCTCCCGTTTTCATTTCGGCGATTTTCCTCTGATGCATGGCTATCCCCCCCATTAATTGGACATCATAATGCCTCTGATTTAAATTCCTCTTAGCCGCTTCCCTGACCAAAGCAAAAGCTTCCGGAAGAACATTATCCAAGCTTTCTCCTTGAGAAATTTTTTCTTTAAAAAAATTTGTTTTCTTTTTCAGGTCTTCATCGGAAAGTTTTTCAAAACCGGGCTCTAAAGAATTAATTTTTTCCACTAAAGGCCTGATTTTCCTGAGATATTTCTCCCGGGGATGGCCGAATATCTTATAAAAAAGATTCATAGGTATTTTATTTCCTCTTCCAATTTGAGATTGTATTTATTATAGACTTTTTCCTTGACCAATTTAACCAGTTCTTTAACATCAGAAGCCTTGGCTTTACCTCTGTTAATAATAAAATTGGCGTGCTTCCTGGAAATTTCAGCTCCTCCAATCCTGGTTCCCTTAAGTCCGGCCTGGTCAATCAACAAAGAAGAGGGAGGATTTCCGGGGGAGTTCTTAAAAATGCAACCGGCCGAAAAAGAATTAACCGGCTGGCTTTTTCTGCGGTAATCAAGATGGCTTTCTATTTCTTTTTTAATCTCTTCTTTTTCCCCTTTCTTAAGGGAAAGGGAAACCGAAAGGATAATTAGGCCGGGACCAAGATGGTTTGTTTTCTTGATTTTTAGAGAACCTCTTTTTAAAACTTCCATTTCTCCAACAAGATCGGACATTTTGCTTCCAAAAGCCGAAGCATTTCCCCAAACAGCTCCGCCCAGCGTCCCCGGAATACCGGCAGCCCATTCCAAGCCGGTTAAACTTTTTTCAACTGAAAATTCAACCAGTTTTTTTAAAGGAACCCCCGCATCAGCTTTAATTTCTCCTTCAATTTTATCTCCCCCCATTCTTATAACCAAACCCTTGTAGCCCTGATCGGAAACCAGCAAATTGCTCCCGCCGCCTAAAATAAAAAAAGGGGCGTTTTTCTTTCTAGCCCACTCTATTGATTTAATTAATTCTTCTCTTGTTTTTGCCTCCCAAAAATATCTTGCCGATCCTCCAATTCTAAAAGTTGTATAAT
The DNA here is from genome assembly GCA_964409215.1 of uncultured Candidatus Saccharibacteria bacterium. GTDB lineage: Bacteria > Patescibacteriota > Minisyncoccia > Minisyncoccales > CG1-02-41-26 > CAYPCL01. The sequence continues at coordinate 10,005 of CAYPCL010000008.1, forward strand.
CCTTAAGAGGAATATTTTGCCGAGGTTTCATTTTTTAAGCGGCCGGGAGGGTTTTACCTCCAACTCTATGTGAGGGCCGGCTCCCGGCCTGAAATTAAGTTTATCATAAAAAAAGAAAAAGCAAAAGACCTCCTAAAACCAGGAGGTCTTCAGCCGAGTTAAGAGGATTGAAACCCTCACGCTTTGTATACTAACAAATTATTTTTTAATTGTCAAGCTCTTTTTTGAGAAAGTTTTAAAGGAAACTTTATTTTTAACCCAATCAACTGACAATCTACTTTTCTCTTTTATTTCTCCGACAATTATCTTCAAAGACAAGGGATCAAGAATCAATTTTTGAATTACCCTCTTTAAGGGCCGGGCTCCCAAGTTGGGATCAAATCCTTTTTCAGCTAATTTATCCCTCAGTTTCTTGGAAAAATTTATTTTAATATTTCTCCTTTTTTCCAACCTCTTTTTAACTTTTTCCAATTCTAAATCAACAATTTTTCTTATTTGTTTTTTATCAAGGTAATTGAAGATGACAGTTTCATCAATTCTATTGAGGAATTCGGGCTTGAAATAATCATTTAAGGCCTTGTGAATTTTCTTTTGAAGCTCCTCTCTGCTTATTTTCCCCTTATTTTGATTAAAGCCCAGGGGTTGCATTTGATTGACATATTCCGAACCGATATTGGAAGTCATTATTATAATGGTATTCTTGAAGGAAACTCTTCTCCCCTTGGCGTCGGTAAGATGCCCGTCTTCAAATATCTGGAGGAGAATGTTAAAAACTTCAGGATTGGCTTTCTCTATTTCATCCAGAAGAACAACGCTATAGGGGCGCCTTCTTATTTTCTCCGTTAACTGGCCTCCTTCTTCGTGGCCGACATAGCCGGGAGCCGAGCCGATTATTTTGGAAACGCTGTACTTCTCCATATACTCGGACATATCCAGCCTAACTAAAGCTTTTTCGGTATTGAAAAGGAATTCAGCCAAAGCCCGGGCTGTTTCCGTCTTTCCCACTCCGGTCGGACCGAGAAAGAGGAAAACGCCCATTGGACGATTCTCTTCGGCGATCCCGGCTCTTCCTCTTCTGATGGCATTGCTAACCGCTTTAATGGCCTTGTCCTGGCCGATAACCCTTTTCTTGAGGATATTCTCCATTTTTTCAAGTTTTTTCGCCTCTTCTTCTATTAATCTTGTTACCGGAATTCCCGTCCAGCGGGAAACAACTTCGGCTACGTCTTCTTCGGTTACCTCTTCTTTCAAAATGTGGTTCTTCTTTTGAAAGTTTTTCAATTTTTTCTCCGAAGAGCTCAATTCTTTTTTAATCTCCGGTATTTTCCCGTACTTCAGTTCGGCTACTTTTTCCAAATCAGTTTGCCTCTGGGCAATTTCTACCTGAAGATTGAGGTCGTCTATTTTTTTCTTAAGGTCTTTTATCTTGGTTATAAGTTCCTTTTCCGACTGCCAGCGTTTTTTGAAGTTCTGGGCTTTTTCTTTGAGATCGGCTAAGCCCCTTTCAATGGCTTTCAGCCTTTTAGCCGATCCTTTTTCCTTCTTTAAAGCTTGTTTTTCTATTTCCAATTTGGTAATTTCATTCTTTATCTCCTCAAGTTTGGCCGGCTCCGATTCCATTTCCATTCTCAAACCGGAGGCAGCTTCATCCATTAAGTCAACTGCTTTGTCGGGCAGGAATCTATCGGTGATATAGCGGCTGGAAAGTTCGGCTGCCGCCTTGAGAGCGGCGTCTTTTATCTTCACTCCGTGATGAAGTTCGTACTTTTCTTTTATCCCCCTCAGGATGGCAATGGTGTCCTCAACCGAAGGCTCGGAAACATATATCGGCTGGAATCTTCTTTCCAGAGCGGCGTCTTTTTCAATGTATTTTTGGTATTCCTTAAGAGTGGTTGCTCCAATCGCCCTTAATTCTCCTCTGGCCAAGGCCGGTTTTAGGAGGTTGGAAGCGTCAACCGCCCCTTCGGCTCCGCCGGCTCCGATTAAAGTATGAAGTTCGTCTATAAAAAGGATGTATTTCTCCCTGTTTTTTCTAATTTCCCTTAGAAGAGCTTTTATTCTTGATTCAAATTCGCCTCGGAATTTGGTTCCGGCTATCAAGGCCCCCAAATCCAAAGAAACCAGCTGTTTTCCTCTCAAGCTTTCGGGGACATTCAAACTGATTATTTTTTTGGCCAGACCTTCAACAATAGCCGTTTTCCCTACTCCGGCTTCTCCGATTAAGGCCGGATTATTTTTAGTCCTTCTGGAAAGAACCTGCATTACTCTCCTGATTTCCGAATCCCTTCCTATAACAGGATCCAGTTTTCCCTTCTTAGCTAAATCGGTCAGGTTGTTGGTGTATTTTTTAATTACTTCAATCTTGGATTCCGGATTGGGATCGGTGATATTCTCCCCTCCTCTAATGTCCTCCAGTTGTTCAATAAAAATATCTTTGTTCAACTTTTGAACATCGCTTTTGGAGGAAAACTTAGCTTTATTCAAAATAATATTGGCTCTGTTTTGGCTGGTTAAAAGACCCAGAAACAAATGCTCCAGGGAGATAAATTGGTCTCCCATATTCATTGTTTCCTGGCGGGCTTTTTCCAAAACTCTCCCTAAATCTTGAGTAAGATAAAGCTGGCTTCCCTCTTGAGGGGAAGAGTGAAAAGGAATTTGACTGATGGCTTTTTGGGTTTTCTTTCGGAGATCCTCCAAATCAACCTGGAGATTTTCCAAAACAGCCAAAACAACACTCTCTTCCTGATTAAGCAAGCTGTCTAAAAGATGGAGAGCGTCAACCTGCTGCTGGCCGTGCCGGCGGGCTGTGTTTTGAGCTTTAACCAGAGCTTCTTGTGATTTGCGGGTAAAATCCCCGCCTTGCATAAATGGCATACTTTTTTATATATAACAAAAAGGATTAAGATATCAAGTTTCAGCTGGTTTTTTCTCCCAAGACAACCTTAATGGTTTCCCTGTCCTCTCCCCTCAATATTTCCAGAGTTACTTCTTCTCCGGGAAGTTTATCTTGGATTATTTTGGAAAGGGAATTGTCACTGCTAATTTTTTCTCCATCCACTTTAAGAATTATATCGCCGTCTTTAAGGCCGGCCTTGTCGGCAACCGAATCTTCAACCACTCCCGGGACTCCGTCTTCTCCCATAACCAAGGCGCCGTAATCAACCGTCAGATTTCTCTCTTCTTGAATTTCGGGAGTGATGAGAATATATCTCACTCCCAGGAAGGGATAGACTATCTTCCCGATCTCTTTAATTTGTTTTATGCCTCTTTTAGCCTTATCAACGGGAATGGCAAAACCGATGCTTTGAGCTCCCTGAGCCATAGCTACATTAATTCCAATAACCTCTCCTTTTAAATTGAGAAGGGGGCCTCCCGAATTTCCCTGATTGATGGCGGCGTCGGTCTGAATAACGTCTTCCAAAGTTTCGACCAATCCTCCCCCGGAAGCGATGATTCTCCTTCCCAAGCCGGAGATAACTCCCAAAGAGATGGTATTTCTGAATTCCCCCAGGGCATTGCCGATGGCTATTACCGTCTGGCCTATTCTTACAATCTGGGAATCGCCCAGTTTCAAGGTCGGGAAATTGTTTAAAGACATCTTCCCTTCCTTATTAATCTCTCCTTCAACTGAAACTTTCATTACCGCCAAATCCTGAAAGGGATCCTTGGCTAAAACTTCCGCTTCATATTTTTTTCCTTCGTTGGTAATAATGGTATAAAAGGCCTCTTCCTGATTGACCACGTGCTTATTGGTTAAAATCAATCCTTCTTCGGAAACAATAAAACCTGTTCCTTCAGCCACTTTTTTTTCTTCAGTCCCCTCCTGTTTGTATTCGGGAATCTTAAATCTTATTCCAAAATCATCTCCGAAGAAATTTTCAAATCCCTCAAAAGGATTTTTGTAATGCGTCCTATAAACGGGGATTTCTTTTTTAACTATTATGCTGACCACGGCCGGAGAAGACTCTTCAACCACTCTCATCACCGCTTCCTCCTGGGAGCTCTGGGGAGCATAGGGTTCCATTGCCTCCTTTGGGGTTTTCTCTCCTTCCCAAAGAAATTTGAGCTTGGTATTATAGAAGTCGTTAAAAACCCGCCCGCTGAAAAAACCGAGTAGGAAAATAACAATTATTATACCTGTCAGCCAAAAACTCAACTTTTTCCTCATACTTACATAATAAGAAATATTTCTAAAAACTCAAGAAAGCGCTTTTCCGGGAAATTCTATAAGCAATGAATCCCAGAATTAAATAGGAAACCGGAATTAAAAACCAAGGAAAATAAAAGCCAATCTGAGCCAAGGGAAGCCGGGAGAAAATATTGACCGCTCCCGATAAATAACTGAGAAAAAGGCAGGTCGGAAGATAGACAATAAAGCTGAGAATCGGAGAAATCAAGCTCATTGCCAGAAAAAACATTCCCAAAACCATTAAAAGGGGAAGGAGAGGAACAACTAAAATATTGCTGAAGGGGGAAATCAGAGAAACTTTTCCAAAATGATAAATTAAAAGAGGAAAGACGAAAATCTGGGCTGAAAAAGTCACCGCCAGAAGATCAGCGGCCCCAATTAAGTTAAACATCTTTATCTTCTTAAAGAACTCGCTTAAAAAGGGCCGGAGATATGTTATTCCCAAGGAAGCAGTAAAGGAAAGTTGAAAGCCGACACTTTCCCTTAAAAGAGATGGATTAACCGCCAAAATTATTCCGGCTGTCAAAAAAAGAGCTCTGTCGGCCCGCCGCTCCCTTCCCAGCTTATTACAGAATAAAAGCATTGACCCCATAATACCGGCTCTCAAAGCCGATGTTTGAAAACCGGTTAGGGCAATAAAAAACCAGAGAATAATCAGGGCAAAATAGAAAACCTTTCCCCGGGGAACACCCAGGGAAAGACAAAAGGAAACAATGACGCCGCTTAAGATAATGATATGCATGCCGGAAATAGCGACAACGTGCCTTAAACCGGATATATTCAGCTTTTCCTTCCAGTTCTCCCCTATCTCCCCCTTATAGCCCAAAGTCAAAGCAGCTAAGATATTGGATTCGGGCGGAGAAAAACTATCGTAAATCTCCCCCTTGAGGTTTTCTCTCAATCCTTCTAAAACCTTCAAGGTTCCTCCTTGATTAAAGCCGGAGGGATCTGCCAATTCCAGCCTTAAAATACCCAAAGAAAAGAAAATAAGGCAAAGGGCGAAAACAATCAGAATTCTTCTGAACTTTTTAGTAAAGAAAAAGCTTAAAACAAAATAAAGAAATCCTAAGAGAAAAAATTCAATCAAGATCAG
>CAYPCL010000009.1:0-14720 GCA_964409215.1 uncultured Candidatus Saccharibacteria bacterium
TTTAGACAAACAAAAGTTTCAAGATTTTAAAGATATGCAATGCCGAAGTTTGGAAATAAATGAGCCAGTCGAAGTAATAGAAGTAACTATTGATGATTTGCCACAAAATATTGAAACGATAGAAGAATAAAAATTGAATTTTCTTTTTGGTTAAATCAGTTTTTACAAATAAAAACGAAATGGTAAAATAATAAGGAAGTCGGCGAAACTTCTCATACACGCGAACGTTATGTGCAATCCGCCTTCGTGCCCCTTAACGAAACATTTATATTCATTTAAACTTAAACTTAAACTATAATATGATCATAGCTCCTCGTTTTTGGTTGCGGTGCTCAACCCCATTGCATTCTTCTCTCTTCGGTCTTCAGAGTGTATAACACGAATTTAGCATTTCGCTCATTGTGCTTTGCTCACCCAAATCCACCGATAATTTGCCTCTACTAATTGTGGAATAGGGGCACTCTAGGACTTCACTAAATTCGGATGTTATGCAATTACCTTAGATAAAAATAAGCTTTTTAAATATAAAAAACTCCGCTTCAACGTCCGAAGACTCCACGGAGTACACTATTTCGCCGACAACTTTTCTTCAACTTGACCCTGTCAACATTTTTGTTAAATTTATCAAATTGTAAAAGTGTCAGCGCTATATTATCTTTTATCTGTTTAGTGTCTTTACAGAGACAATATAGTTTTTAAAACCAATTTGAAAATTTAAAAAAACTTATTAAAATTGACCATCAAGTAATTGCAGTTTATATTAAATTAAAAAAAATGTCAATAGAAAATATTCAAATTTTAAAAGCTTATTAAATAAAAGATGTGATTGTATGATACTTTGCGGATTTTTTTAAGTTTTTTAAGAAATTAGCATTTAAATCATAGTTATAAAGTCAGTATTTTTTTATTACATTCACCTAAAATAAATCCTTGTCTCGTTGTGCTCTCCTCCTTTCAGTTGTTGGGATAAAACAGGGCTTATGAGGAAATTTGCTCGGCTCATCTTTTTTCCAAATTCATTTTTCTCCACTAATTGTAATTTAAGCAAAAATCAGCTAAAATAATAATTAATAAATCCAAAAAGCGAATTTTGTATACTCGGATACATTATGTTCAATATTACTCGGCAGAATTTAAAAAAGTTTTTATATTCCATTAAATTAATTATAAAAATATGAAAAAATCAATTCTTATTATTACAATAATTGTGTTAGGTTTGATAATTTTTTTCTTTCCAAAACCAAGTGGTGAAGGAGGAAGTTGTGCTGGGTGTGAGAATATCGAATGTAAATGTTTTGGTTTTCAAAAAAATTGGGTAGCCATAGGTCCATGGAGATCAACTTGTTATGGAATTCCTTATAATTGCGAAAGATACATAATTGAATCTTCACCACAAGAATAGGCCCTCTCTGTGTTATAAAATCACTCGTTTCGCTTTCTTTTTACTGTCCGGACTCACCACATAACAGTAATTAAGAGGAAAAATCTTGTAAATTTTTCCCAAGTTTTTGTTTCGTAAAAACTTCCCTTAATTGTGGATGTTATGCATAATTTAAAAACCCTTTGAAGTTAAATTGAGTGATATTAACAGATATGATATGATTGGTTTTGGATCTGGAACATATCATGGAAAACATCATATAAGCTTATTTAAATTAATTCTTAATTCTAATAGAGAATACATATAAGGTGGTAATTTAAGCGAAAATCAACTAAAATAATAATAATCAGATTGGAAGTTATAGATGAATAAAATAAAGCTTAATTATATTATAGATATTCTATCATCTTTCTGGTTCTTAATTGTAGCAATTACTGGATTGGTTCTTTTTTTCTTATCCAAAGGGAGAATTGGAGGAATTGCCAGGCACAACTGGATTATTATCCATAACTTATCGGGAATTATTCTAACGGTTTTTATATCCATCCACTTCCTCCTTCACTGGAAATGGATTGTTTCTGTAACAAAGAGAATATTTGGTAAAAAATATGAAAAAAACAATTAAACTTGTAATTTCTATAATTATTCCCTTGGCGGTTGGTTCCTTGGGTTCTTTTTTCACTTCAAAATCTGTTGATACTTGGTATCTAACCCTAAACAAGCCCTCATTTAATCCACCTGACTGGCTATTTGGACCAGTATGGACAACGCTATTTATTTTAATCGGATTTTCTTTTTATTTGGTCTGGAAAAATAATTTTGGGAAAAATAAAAATATAGCGATTAGTGTTTATTCCTTGCAATTATTCCTGAATTTGTTTTGGTCTTTCTTTTTCTTCGTCTTAAAAAGTCCTTTCTTGGCTTTAATAGAGATTGTTATTTTATGGTTTGCAATACTTGCCAATATAATTATTTTCTATAGAATTTCAAAACCTGCCGCTTTTTTATTATTACCTTATTTCTTATGGGTTAGTTTTGCTGCTATTTTGAACTATTCTATTTTCATATTAAATTAGTGAAAAATGCGCTTATGGTCGATTCACCCAAAATACTTGGATAGAAAAGGATTACTCGCTGTTTGGAGAGAGGGTTTGCTCGCAAAAAAAGTTTTAAAAGGAAAAACCAAAGGTTACAAAAAACACCCTCAATTAATAAGGTTTAAAAAACAGAAGAATCCTCTGTTAGCTGTTAATGCCTATCTTTATCAGATTTTTTTAGAAGCTGAAAAAAGAGATTATGATTTCAATGAAGAAAAAATAGAAAGAAGGATTTTAAATTACAAGATTCCAGTAACGGATAAACAAGTGAAATATGAATTTCAACATCTTTTAAAAAAACTTAAAATAAGAGACAAGAGGTCATACAAAAAAACAAAGGAGGTTGAAAAAGTTGAGATTAACCCTGTTTTTAAAATAATAAGAGGGGATCTATAAGAATGGGAAAGATTTTAATACAATTTAGATAAAAAGAGTCAATTTAGCTATCATATTACAGACTTAAGGTCTATATACCCGTTTCAATAAGAAAGGGGTTTTTTAAAAGTTTTTTGATTTTCAAGAATATGTTATAATTAATTAAAATTTATGGAAGAAGAAAAATTCATCACCAAAATTAATCCTTTTAAAGAATGTGAGAAGAATAAAATTCCTCTCTGGCAATGTCCTTCTTTCCTTTTCTTTATAATGGGCTTAATCATCATTGCCGTTATTATAATCACTTATTTTATTAGCAGTGCCCGGATTGAAAGTCCAACCACAATCAGCCTTTTGGTAATCGGCATTGCCTTTGTTCTTTTGGTTATAAATTTCATTATTACCAAGAGTTTTGAGAGGATTGCCGAAGCTAATAGAATGAAAACCGAGTTTATAAACATTGTTTCCCATCAGCTCCGTTCTCCTTTAACCAATCTTAAATTCACTCTTCAACTGCTTAGCGACGATAAGGAGAAAATCAATAAGAAGGAAAAGGAATATTTCAATATTCTTGAGGAGAATACCGAGAAAATGGGGGATTTAATAAATAATCTTTTAACCATTTCCCGGATAGAAAGGAATAAACTGCCTTTAAGAAAAGACAATTTTTCTTTAGTTAAGCTTTCCAAGGAAATAGTTATGAAATTCAAGGCTCAGGCTGAAGCTTCAAATGTCAAGATAAAGATGAAGATGAAAAAGAATCTTCCCAATGTCTATGCCGATAAATCCTGGCTAGAACAGGTAATCCAGAATCTCTTGGATAATGCCGTTAAATATGTTAACAGCGGGAGTTTAATTGAAATTAGAGTAAAGAGAAGCGGCCGGGATAAACTTCAATTTGAAATTGAAGATAACGGATTGGGCATTCCCAAAGAAGAGCAAAAGTACATCTTCAACAAATTCTTCCGCTCAAAAAATGTTATAAAACACCAAACCAGCGGTTCGGGACTCGGTCTCTACATCTGCAAGAAAATTTTAAGCTTGATGAAGGGCCGGATTTGGTTTGAATCCAAAGAAAACAAGGGAGCAACATTTTATTTCACTCTGCCCGTTGTTGAGGCAGAATAAAGGTCAAAGTAAAATTAAAATATAACTTATGAATAAAAAAATTCTATTAGTTGAGGACGAACCAACTCTTCAAAAAACCATCGGAGAGGTATTAAAAAAGGAGAATTACGAAGTATTCTCCGCTTTGGACGGTAAAACGGGATTAGACCTCGTTCAAAAGGAAAAGCCCGATCTTATTCTCCTGGATTTAATTCTTCCCAAAATGAACGGCTTTGAAGTTCTTGAAGAATTGAAAAGCAAGGAAGAAACTAAAAACATCCCGGTTATCATTCTAACCAACTTGGAAAGAAATGAAGATATAAACAGGGCTTTAGAGCTGGGAGCCACCACTTATTTGGTAAAGGCCAATTACGATCTTAAAGATGTTATTAAAAAAGTAGAGCAGGTTTTCAACCAAAATAATCTTTAATTTGAATTAAATGAAAGTAGAACCCCGACAACTGAGAGCTTTTATGCTCGATGCCGGTTTAATCAGAAAGAAAACCTTTGATAAGGCCCTGGAGAAAGCGGAAAGGGAGAATATTAAAGTAGAAGATGTTTTAATCAACAAAAGGATTGTTTCCCAGGAAGATCTCAACCGCCTCAAAGCCTATATCCTGGGCATTCCCTTTGTTGATTTAAAGAAAGAAGCGGTCTCCCCGGAAGTTTTGAGGATAATTCCCGAACCGGTTGCCCGTTCCCACAATATCGTTCCCTTTAAAAAAAGAGGGAGAAGATTGGAAGTGGCTATGCTGGATTTGGAAGATTTAGAATACATTGATTTTGTCAGGGAAAAAGCCAATCTAAAGATTCTTCCCCGCTTAACCGATTCAAAAAGCCTGAAAAAAATCCTCTCCCAGTACCGCAATATTTTAAAAGAGGAATTCAAGGGAATCATTAAAAAAGAAGCTGAAGAGGAATTGAGAGAAGAAGCCGGAGAGATGCCGGTTATAGGGATGGTAAATACTTTGCTCAAGCAGGCTTTTCTTCAAAGAGCTTCGGTTATTCACATTGAACCAGGGGAGAAAGAGCTTTCCCTAAGATATCGAATTGACGGTATTTTGAGGGAAGCTATGACTTTGCCTCTAAAAACGGGATCGGGAATTACGGCTCGGATTAAAATTCTAAGCAACTTAAATTTAAATGAAAACCGCTTTCCCCAAGAAGGTTCTTTTGAATTTGAAGAAGAAGGATACCGGTTTTCTTGCCGGGTTTCCGTTCTTCCCGTTTTCAACGGAGAAAAAGTGGTTATCCGCCTTTTGTCGGAAAAATCCAGAACCCGGAGCTTGGAAACACTCGGCTTAAGAGGAGAGAATTTGGAAAAAGTGGAAACCGGCCTCAGAAAACCTTCAGGAATGATTTTAATTGCCGGTCCAACCGGCTCGGGGAAAACCACCACTCTTTATTCAATGATTGATATTTTAAACAGTCCCGAAGTTAATATCTCCACCATTGAAGATCCCATAGAATACAGAATCCCCCGGGTTAATCAAAGTCAAGTCAATTCAAAAATAGGCCTCACCTTTGTTAATGGCTTGAGGGGATTGCTCCGCCAGGATCCGGATATTTTGGCAGTAGGGGAGATTAAGGATAAAGAAACAGCCTGGCTGGCTCTCAATTCAGCTCTAACCAACCGTTTGGTTTTAGCTACCATTGAAGCCGAATCAGCAGCCGAGGCTGTCTCCCGTCTGTTGGAAATGGAAATTGACCCCTTTCTTGTCGCTTCGGCTCTTCAGCTTGTTCTGGCTCAGCGCCTGGTTGGAAGATTGTCGGCCAAAAAGGAGCCCTACAAACTGAAAAATTTGAAGAAGCTGAAAAAACATTGCCGGTTGAATAAGCTGAAAGAAGCTCTCAGAAAGGAAAATCTTCTCGGACTAAACGAGAAAATAGAGGATATTAACTTCTATAGGCCCGAAGAGGGCTATAAAGGGAAAATTGGAATATTTGAAGTTCTGGAAGTTTCCCGATCCTTCAAGGAATTAATCAGAGAAAAGGCTGAAATAGGGAAGAATATTGAATATCAAATGGCTGAAGATGGTTTTCTCAAAGCTGCCCGGGGGGAAACTTCAATTGAAGAGGTTTTAAAATCCTTATGATTAATCTAAAGAAGATTTCTTTCATTTCCTCTCTTTTTTTAATTATTTTGGTTCTCAGCCTTAATCTTTTTAATTTCTTTGTTAAAATTAGGACGGATTTTCTCAAAAAAGAAATAAAAGAGGAAAAAACCCTTGATTTTCAGGGATTTCAAGAGAAACTTCTGAAAGCCAATCAAACCCTCCTTCAAATTGAAGAACTTTCCCAAAAAAAGCTTTTCCTAAGCTCTTTCCTGGAAGAGTTTTCTTCTTTTATTCCCTCCAGCCTTTATCTCAAAGATTTCTATTTTCAAAACGGAAAATTAGAGATAGGAGGGCAAGCCCGGACCAGAGAAGAACTTTACGCTTTTAAAAAGAGATTGGAAGGGAGTTCCCGCTTTCAAGAAGTCTATTTCCTGCCTTCTTCCTGGATTGAACCGCTTCAGCCCAATTTCTCCTTAACTTTTAGTTTAAAAAATGACTTTTAGAAAATATTTTCCCATAATAATTTGGCTGATTATTTCAGTTATTCTCCTTAACTTTTCAATTGTTTCCGTTTTCAGCTTGAAAAACAATATTTCCCTGATGATTTCTGAAAAGAACACCCAGAAACTTTTAAAGGAGAAAACCGCCTATTTCCGGGACTTTCAGGAGAATGAGGAATTTTACAATGATATTTTTAATAAAATTAACAACCAATTCAATTCCAATTTTAAGGAAATCAGAGAGAATCATAATTTAACTTTAGGAATCAGTTCAGCGGAAATCGGGTTTAATAATGACGATTTCTGGCCCAATGAGGGGATCAATTTAAGCTTAAAAGGATCTTACTCCGATTTTCTTAATTTTCTGAGGGAAATAGAGAAAAAGCCGATTGAAATAGTTCACTTGGAAATTCACAGGGCCGAGGAAGGAATATCCGCTTTAATTATCCTTAAAAAATTCAGCAATCAGTTATGAAAATTAAATTATTAATCATTTCGGCCGTTATAATGGGAATAATCTTTTTCCTTTTCTTTTATTTAGCGGAAAACAAGTCAATTCCTTCAGTTGGCTTAAACCAAAAGCTGATTGATAATTTTTCCAACTTGGAAAAGGATTCTTATTCAGAGAAAAATCACAGGGATATTTTTCAACCGGAATTTGACTAACCCCTTCTTATAGGTTAAAATATTCCTTGTTCTGCCCCTGTAGTTCAATGGACAGAACACGGGCCTTCTAAGCCTGGAATAGGGGTTCGAATCCCTTCGGGGGCAATTATTATGGCGACTATAGCTCAATGGTAGAGCGCTAGTTTGTGGAACTAGTTACGAGGGTTCGATTCCCTCTAGTCGCCCAGTTATAAATTAAACCTTTTTTTATTACTATTAAATTATGAAAAAAAGATTGGATGTTTTAATAAAAGAAAAAGGATTATCTAAAAGCCGTTCTAGGGCTGAAAGGCTGATTAAAAAATCTCTAGTAGAGGTTGAAGGAGAAGTTATTCGAAAACCCGATAAGAAGATTGATGTTCAATCAGAGATAAAGATTAAATCTCCCCTTAAATATATCAGCCGGGGAGGAGATAAGATAGAGAAAGCTCTCAAGGAATTTAAAGTTAATGTTAAAGAAATGGCGATCATTGATATTGGATCTTCTACCGGTGGTTTCACAGATTGCCTCTTACAAGAGGGAGCTTCTCGGGTCTATACGGTAGATGTGGGCAGGAATCAGTTGGACCCTTTATTAAGAAATAATCCCAGAGTTTTGGTTTATGAGAAAACGGATATAAGGAAATTAAAGGGATTGGGTCAATTAGTTGATTTGGCTGTTATAGATGTTTCCTTTATTTCGCTAACCCTTATCTTGCCCGAAGTAAAAAGATTCCTAAAACCGACTGGCAGAATAATAGCTCTCTTTAAACCTCAATTTGAAGTAGTTAAAAACGGACTGGATAGAAGAGGAGTGGTGAAATCCGAGGAGATAAGAAAAAAAGCCCTGGAAAAAATCAAAGAATGGACAAAAAGAAACGGCTTTGAAATTATTAACAAAATAATTTCTCCTTTAAAAGGAGGAAAAGGTAATATTGAATATTTTTTCTACCTTAAAAAATCCTCTCGGTGAGAATAGTTTTTAATTTTTTCTCCCTGTTTTTCCTAAGTACCTTTATTTCTATTTCTTCGCCTATTTTAAATTCCTGAACTATATCATCAATGGTCTGTTCATCGCTGATTTTTTTATTGTTAATCGCCACTATTATATCCGTTTCCTTAATTCCCGCCTTATCAGCCGGACTTTTGGGAACTACCCCTTCTTTTCTGTCATAAATATCCGATTCCGGGATTACCAAAGCCCCAAAATCAACAGGAAGATTGAGCTTTTCTTTTAATATTTGATTGACAGGAATGTATCTTACCCCTAAAAAAGGCTGTCTTATCCGGCCGTATTCCTTTAAATCTTTCAAGTCTTTCTTGGCGTTGTTAATGGGTAGAGCAAAACCGATGTTTTCCGCTCCAGCAACCATAGCCGCATTTATTCCAATTGCTTTTCCCGCTTCGTTGATTAAAGGTCCGCCGGAATTGCCGGGGTTGATAGCGGCATCCGTTTGAATCAATCCTCTTAATCTTGTTTTTTTGCGGTCAAAATTGTTTTGAGCGGTAATAACCCGGCTTAAGCCGGAAATCACTCCCAAGGAAACAGTATTGCTGAATATTCCCAAAGCATTTCCAATAGCGACCGCTTTTTCCCCCAATTCCAACTTTGATGAGTCGCCGAGTTTAAGATAGGGGAATTCTTCTTTTGAACTGATTTTCAGGACGGCAATGTCATTTATCGGGTCTTTAGCCAGTATTTCCGGTTTTATCTTTTTCCCATCTTGAAGAATTACCAGATAATCGGCCTTAGAGTCTCCGACAACATGGCGATTGGTGAAGATTATTCCCAACTTATCGACTATGAAGCCGGAGCCACCTCCTAATTTTATTTTTTTCCGAGAAGAATCAAAGAGATTAAAAGAAGACCCTTTTTGATCCTTGGACCTGATAATACTGACTACAGCCGGCAAATTCTTTTTAATGTTTTTGATAATTCTGGAATTGGATTTCTTAGCCATATTGTTATTTTACCATATTAATTGAAAAGAAAAAAATATTGTGCTATATTATTAAAAATCTTCACCCCTGTAGCTCAATCGGACAGAGCAAGCCCCTCCTAAGGGCTAGATATAGGTTCGATTCCTATCAGGGGTATAATCAAGAATTTTTGATAACTAAAAAACCTGCTTTTTAAATTAGTTTTGAATCCTATAATTTCTGGGATCAAAAAGGAATTTTCTTTAATAAATATTTTTTCTACTCAAGCTTTTAACCCCATCTTTTCTTTAATTTCCTTCATATTTTCTTCAGCTATATCTTTGGCTTTTTCCGCTCCCTCTTTCAATATCTTCTCTATGGAAGAAGGATCTTTTTCCAATTCTTTCTTTCTCTCTCTAAAAGGTTTAAGTTTTTTAATTAAAAGTTCGGCTAGATTTTCCTTGAATTCCTTATAATTCTTTTCCTGAAATCCTTTTTCCAATTCTTTAATTGATTTATCGGAGAATAGACTATAGATGGTTAAAAGATTGGAGATTCCAGCTTTTTCTTCTGGATTATATTTTATTTCTTTGCCAGAATCAGTTTGAGCCGAACCAATCTTCTTCCTTATGACTCCCGGCTCGTCAAAAAGGAAAATGCAGCTATCTTCCTTGTCAGTTTTGGACATTTTCTTCTCCGGTTCAATTAGAGACATAATTTTTGCTCCCTCTTTGGATATCCTGGCCTCGGGCAGTTTAAAGGTTTCTCCGTATTTTTTATTGAATTTCCGGGCGATTTCCCGAGTTAACTCTACATGTTGTTTTTGGTCCTGACCAACCGGTACCGCTTCGGTTTGGTAAAGGAGAATATCCGAAGCCATTAAGACAGGGTAATTAAGAAGCCCGGCATTAACCATTTTTTCCTTTTTTGATTTTTCCTTGAATTGAGTCATTCTTTTAAGGTCTCCAACTGAGGTGACCGTTGAGAGAAGCCAGGCTAATTCAGTATGTTCCTTGACTTGAGATTGAACAAAAATAATGGATTTTTTCCAATCTAAACCGGCGGCTAAATAGACAGCTGCTATTTCTCTTATTGCTTTCTGAAAGTTTTTAGGGTTATAGGGAGTGGTAATGGCATGGAGATCAACAACGCAAAAAAGGCACTGGTTCTCTTTTTGAAGTTCCAGCCACTGTTTCACAGCTCCCAAATAATTTCCTATATGAAGTTTTCCACTGGGGCGGACCCCGGAAAATATCCTCATACTTCTATAATGACCGGTAGAACCATCGGCCTTCTTTTTGTCTTATAAAAGAGGAATTTGCCTATCTTATTCCTTATCTCCTCTTTAATATAGGTCCAGTTGACAGCTCCGCCCGAACCGGCCGCCCGGTTGACTATGCTTATCGTTCTTTTTCTGGTTTCCTGAAGGAGATTCTGGGATTTTCTTAAATAGACGAACCCTCTTGATATTATATCAGGAGAGCCTTTGACTTTTCCAGTTTCCTTGTCAACGGCGGCGATAACCACGAACATCCCGTCTTCAGCCAAAGCCTGCCTGTCTCTCAAAACAACTTCCCCGACATCGCCGATTCCCAACCCGTCCACTAAAACCGTATTGGCCGGCACTTTCTTTTTTTCGTTGATTTTTAATTTGTTTTTATTTAAGTCAACCACTTGGCCGTTCTCGGCTATAATAATGTTTTTTTCGGGAATACCGTTTTCTTCAGCCAGTTCAGCATGCTTAAAAATCATGGAATAATTGCCGTAAATGGGCATAAAGAATTCCGGCTTCATCAAATTAATCATTTTTTTCAATTCTTCTTGACGGCCGTGGCCGGAAGCGTGAATATCCATCATTCGGTAATGAAAGACTTTGGCTCCCTGGCGGTAGAACTCATCCTTGAGAGCCTGAACGCTTCTTTCATTGCCGGGGACAACGGAAGAGGAGAATATTACCGTATCTCCCTTTTTAACTTTAATGTATTTATGCTCGTTGTTGGCAATTCTCATAAAGACGGCTCCTTCTTCTCCCTGGGCTCCAGTACAGAGGAAAGTCAGCTGGTTATCGGAGTATTTATCAGCTTCCTTGGCTTTTACAATAGTATCTTTCTTGGCTTTTATTTTCTTGAGATTAATGGCTATTTCAGCGTTGGTTCTCATACTTCGTCCTTCAATAGCCACCTTTCGGTTGTATCTTTCGGAAAGAGTGATAACCTGCTGGATTCTATTAATCAAAGAAGCGAAGGATCCAACAATAATTCTCCCTTTGGCTTTTTTGAAAATCTTGTCCAGATTCTCGAAAATCGTTTTTTCGGAAAGAGAATGTCCTTCCTCTTCGGCCCCGGTTGATTCGGACATTAGAAGGAGGATTCCCTCTTTGCCTATTTCCCGAAGCTGTTTGAAATCAACCGGTTTTTCATTAACCGGTGATTCGTCAAACTTAAAGTCGGAAGTGTGGATTACATTGCCGACAGGCGTTTTTATCCGAAGGCCGAAATTATCGGGGATGTTATGGTTAAGATGAAAGAATTTAACCGTAAAAGGCCCGATTTTCACTTCGGAATCGTTTTTCACCGTTTTAATGTTGAGATCAAGCTGATTGGGAAAATCTTCCTGTCTTTTGAGAATCATCCCTTTGGTTAAGACCCCCGTATAGATGGGGAATTTCCCCAATCGGGGAATAATGTAAGGGATGGCTCCGATATGATCGTAATGGCCGTGGGTGAAAACGGCCCCGATGATGTTCTTTTTATTCTCCTTAAGATAAATGCTGTTGGGGATGCTGCAGTCCACTCCGGGCATATTTTCCCCGGGAAAACCCAGTCCCATATCAACAATTAAAATCTTTCCTTTGTATTCCAGAAGAATCATATTCTGACCTACTCGGTCCTGACCTCCCAAAGGAATAATTTGAAGGTCTTCTTTTTTAGTTTTTTTCATATTTTTTGAATATTGATAAGAGTTTTTTAGTTTTAACTTTAGCTACTCCGATTACTTTGTCGCCCCCGCCGTAATAAACGAAGATTTCTCCGTTTATCTCCACCGCTCCGCAGGGAAAGACCACTTTGGGGACCAAGCCTTTCAATTCGTAGTCCTTCTCCGGTTCAAAAATGGGATTGACTGTTCTCCCGATAATATTAATGGGATTTTCCAAATCCAGAAGAACCGCTCCCACTCGGTAAGTTCCCGTTTCGGAAATACCGTGGTAAAAGAGAATCCAGCCTTCCTTTGTTTTTAAAGGAGGAGGGCCGATTCCCAATTTTTTGCTGTCCCACCAGCCTTTTCGGGGATAGATCCAGCGGTATTCTCCAAGCCAGTCCCCCTTTTGAAAATCCAGCTTCGAAGTGAAAGCCAAATCAATGTCTTGACCGACCCGGTGGATAAAGGAATAAACCCCTTTTATCTTTTCCGGGAAAAGACAAGCATCCTTGTCGTCCATTCGGGGAGGGGAGATAAGAACGGGTTTTTCCCAGTCCCATTTTTGATTAAGGAAATCAGCAACCTTTATCTTGGTTAAAGCTACCCGGGGGAGGTTTACTCCGTCAAAGGCGGTATAACACATATAGATATCATCGCCCATTTTAGTTAAGCGGGGGTCTTCACAGCCGGAATTGGCTTTTTCTTTCTTTTTCTTTTCAAATTCTTCCCGGGGGGAATATATGGGATTTTCCCTCCGATAATCTATTTTAACTCCATCCGAACTTTGGGCATAGCCGAGAACGGAAGTATTATCCTCCGACATAGCCCGGTAAAGCAAATGAACTTTATTATTGAGATAAAGAGCAGCCGGATTAAAGACGGCCTTACTTTCCCAAGAATGGTTTTTATTGGGAATAATAATAGGATTTTTCCTGCTTCTTTTCAAACTGACTCCTCTTTTCTCCTTAAGCATTAAATCCAAC
Organism: uncultured Candidatus Saccharibacteria bacterium; assembly: GCA_964409215.1. GTDB lineage: Bacteria > Patescibacteriota > Minisyncoccia > Minisyncoccales > CG1-02-41-26 > CAYPCL01. Next base: position 12,985 of record CAYPCL010000009.1, read on the forward strand.
AGTTGGGGAAGATTGATAAAAGCTAAGCAGCAGGTAGTATCAGCAGCTCCATAATAAAGGTAAATCTTTTCTTTTTCAAGGATAGCTCCGGAAGGGAAGACTACATTGGAGACCATTCCCATTTCTTCATAGTACTCCTCCGGGGTTAGAATGGGGCCCTTGGTTCGGCCGATTATCTTGGAGGGGTTTTTAAGGTCCAAGAGGACGGCTTCCACTGAAAAAAGCCGCTTGGCTGAAAAATAATTTCTGATATAGGAATAAATTACCAGCCAGCCTTTTTCCGTTTTCAAGGGAGGAGCTCCGGTTTCTATGTGGTCTTGAGGATTTCTCTGAAGATCCAGGGAATTCTTCTCCGGCGACCATTTCCGCCAATAATCCCGGGACCAAATGTCCTCTTCCTTCTCAAAATAGGCCAGGGATATTTTAGAAGGGGGCTTGTCGGTGTCAACGGTCAAAAGGGCTAAAAATTTCCCTTTGACTTTTTCCGGGAATAAGGCCATTCCTTTGGAGTTAAAATCGGTTACCAAATGCTTTTCTTCTATTTTTTCCAGATTTTTAGTTAAAGCCAATCCTATTTTGATTCCTTTTGGATTAAAGGGATAGTTGGAAAGGGCGGTGTAGAAAATATAGTATTTGCCCTTTAATTTTGTTACTCGGGGATCTTCGCAGCCGAATTTTTCCCAGGAAAGCTCCGGTTTGATTATATTCTTCCGGCTGCTGGAGAAATTAATTCCGTCCCGGCTTTCCACCATTCCAATACTGGAAGTGACCATTTTGGTCTTTCCCAAGGCATGATAATGGGGGAGAGACAAGGCCCGGTAGAGAAGGGAGATTTTATCTTCTTTTCTAACCGGACAGCCGTTAAAAACAGCTTTGGCTTCCCAAAACTGCTTTCTATTCGGTTTTAAAACGGGATTTTTATTTGATCTTTGACTTAACATTAAAAAGTTTTTTGAGCTTAAATATCGGTCTTCGCCGGCTAATTATGGATTGAAGAAGAGCTTCCAAGTTGGCTTGAGCCGCGCAGATATAGCTGTCAGCAGCTCCATAGTAGAGAAAGAGATTGCTTCCCTTAATTACCGCTCCCGAAGCGTAGGCTACCCCGGCTTTAAAGCCGTTCATTTCATAATCTTTTTCCGGTTCCAGAATGGGTTTTTTAGAGCGATAAAGGATTTTTTCCGGCTCATTAAGATCCAAAATCATAGCTCCCACTTTGTATTTCCCCGGATCGTTTCTGTCCATGGCATGATAAAAAAGAAGCCAGCCGTATTTTGTTTTCAAAGGGGGAGGCCCGGCTCCCCGAACCCAATTATCCCAGCTCTTCTTATTTCCTTTCCCGGAATAGAAGCTCTTAATGTATTCTCCTTTTTTGAAATCAAGGCTCTCAAGATAGGCGATTGATATTTCGGGGCTGATGCTGTGGAGAATAGCATATTTGCCCCCTATTTTTTTCGGGAAAATAACCCAATTCTTATGAAGCTGGCCGGGAGGGGAAATCAGCTTGGGAGAACTCCATTTCCACTTTTTTTTAAGGAAATCAGCTATTTTAATTGAAGTCAATCCCATTCTCAAGCCTTCATCGCAAGCCGTATAGAGCATATGGAGAATCGGTTCTTGGTCAACTCTGGTTAATCGGGGGTCTTCGGAACCTCCGAAACTGCCCCCCGAAGCCAAGGAATAATAGTTGAAAGAGGCCTTTTTCAATCTCTGTTTGAAAATGGGACGGGGAAGGCGTT
>CAYPCL010000010.1:0-8128 GCA_964409215.1 uncultured Candidatus Saccharibacteria bacterium
AAAATGAAAGAAAAAACTATAACAGCAGTTTTATTTCTTTTTATTGTTTTCTTAATTATTGTGGATGTAAGGATTTTTCTTGGATTACTTGGTTTCTGCTTAATTTTTCTGAAGTTCACTTTAGTAAAAGAAGGAACGGCCAAAGCAGTTATGAGAATGGGCGGTTTTCGAAAGTTTGTAATGGCTTGGAAAGACCATTACTTAGGGGAAATTGAAGATACTCTTGAAGAAAATGATGATTATAACTGCATAGAAGGAAAGATTAAAAAACCGCTACTGGGCGGTTTGAAATTTGTAGGCTTCAGATTTATAGACAAAGTTTACGAGTACAAATTCTCCTGGACCAGTATCACCCATGAGGGCGAAGCCAAGGTTCATAAGGATGAAAATCTTGACTATGTAATGTTGAAACCCGACGTTTACCTTATCGAAGTGAAAGAAGCCGAAGATAAAAACTTGCTGCCCTTAGATATAAAAGCGGTGGTTACGGTAGAGGTCACTAATCCTTACAAGGCTCTCTTTATGATTCAGGACTGGTTTGAAGCTGTCGTTCACAAAGTCAAACCGGCAGTCAGAAATTTCATAACCAGCGATACATACGAGAATTTAATAAAAGACAAGGAAGATATTGGCCAGGATATTACAGAAACTCTAAAAAAGGAAAACTTCTTTGATGAATTCAGGAAGAGTTACGGAATTTCGGTTAAGAAAATAGAAGTAATGGAAATCGATCCTCCCAAAGAATACCTGGAAGCTACCGTGAAACCCTGGTATAGAGGCCAGGAAGCGAAAGCTCGAGCGGTGGAAACGGTGGGAGCGGTAATTAATATGCTCGCCGAAGCTACCGGTAAATCTCCCAGTATGATTCAAGAAGAGATTAAGAATAATCCGGAAGAGGAGAAAGAATTCAAAAAAATGAGCCAAGATCTAATTTATCGGGAAATGGCTCTTGATAAAGGGGCTTTCCTCGATATTAGAACTCAGAATCCCTTCCAGGATCTTCTTGCCATTTGGAAGAAAATTATTCCAACCGGCGGAAGCAGTGAAAATAAAACTAAAAATAAAACTAAAACTGAGGCTAAAACAGAGGCTAAAGATAAAATGAAAGGATTTAACGATTGGGCGGAGAAGAATAAAAAATAAGGAAAAAAGGGGCTTTAAAGAAAGCCCCTTTTAATTTACTCAATTGATTCCCTGTATTCGTCTTTTTTAGTCTTCTCGGATTTTTTTCTTCTGGTAAAAAAATGTTCCTTTATATCTCTTGCCAAACTTTTGCTTTTTTCAGGAGTTAATTCCAGTTTTTTCTCTAATTCAAGAGGGAGATCTTTCTTATTAACCCGTCCTTCCTTCACTTCCCTTATAATCCTTATTATTTCATACTCTACAATTTTTTTATTCTTTTTTAATTCTTCCAACAATGTTCCGCCAAATGACTTTAATTGGTGTTTTTTTATTAATCTATCTATAATTCCGGCAGTATCCTCGGGAAAAATTGTTTCTTTGTTTTTAGTCATATTTAAGGCCAGGTTTTTACTACTTCGTTGAGAGTTTTAATAATTGAGTCAGCTTCATTATTCTTTCCTTGTTTGGCAAGATTTATAATATGATCGTTTAATTTGGAGTTGTTTTCTATAAATTTATCCTTTACCGCGTCTTGAATTTCCTTGCTTCCCTCTCTGGATATCTGCTGGATATCCTTCGGTTTCATACTTTTTATAATATCAAAGTTCAGCTTGTCTAATTCTTCGGGGAAGTCAACTATCCAGGCAGGCTTGTTTTTCAATATTGCTTCCGCATCCAAATATTCTTTGAATCGTTCTGCTCTGGCTCGGTCTTCATCTTTAAGCCTCTTTTTATCCGCCCTAGTCTGGAGCAAAGCAGCCATTCTTGTTGCCTTTTTTTTAGTCATAACTTTTGACTTATCCAACTCTCTCATTATTGCATCTTCTCTGGCACCCGATATATTCAGTCCTTTCAATTTCTTTTGTTCTTCTTTTACGTCTCCCAAGTGTCTTTTTCTTATTTCTTCGGCGGAACCGGGTCTGAGAACGTGCATTTTTTCAAGAGTTCTGGCGCCGGCTTCCTTGCCTTTTTCTCTTCCTCTCCTGGTAAATATTCCCTTGGCGCCTCCTCTGATTGCTTCGGCAACTGCTCTTTTGCTTCCTCTTCCCTCCTTAAATCCTTGAGCGGCGCCGTGAATTCCTCCAGCTGCTATGGTGGCTGCTCCTCCTCCGGCTTTAGCGGCCATCTTAGCTCCGCCGTAAGCTCTTATTCCGGCCTCCTTGGTTTTTCGCCAGGCTTTTTTAGTTCCCTCTGCTATTGGAGAGAGCAGGGCGGATACTATTTGAAAGCTGAAAATGAAACCCAGAATGAGGAAAATAAGAACGGCTGTCGGACCGAACAATTCTGCTATCATTCCCTCACTGGGATCTCCGCTATAATCGGTAAAGAGATCTAATTTGCTTACCATAAAACTGACCAAATAAAGAACAAAACTTAAGGGAACAAGGGTAAAGACCCAAGTGATGAACTGCTTTTGCCATTGATTGAAGAGGGCTTTGGTTTTGTCAAAAATCCAAAAGAAAAACACCAAGGGAGAGAAAATGACCAGGAGCATTATCATAAAAGATCTTATCAAGAAATACATTCCGATGAGGAACATCACCGTTGTGACAGCGAAAGCATAGAATATGTAAATAAGATTTTTAAGATGTTCAGCCAATTCAAACTCTCCCTTAAAAAAAGGTAATTTATTGGAAGCTTCATTGAGTTTTAAGGCAAATTGGCTCAATTGAGTTTCGGGAAGAAAGAAATTTTTTATCAAATCAGCCAAATCAACAAAAATGCCGCAGATTATCGGAGAAAAGTTTATAAACAAAGCTACCAAGACTATCCTTCCCAAAGTTTTCTTAGTTTGAAAATTGGCCCAATCTAAAGCAGTGGAAAGGCCGATATAGGCAATGCCCAGAATAAACATTAAGTTGGTTAAATCGCGAAGGAGAGTCCAGCCGGTTTTAACAATGATATTTCCGGCCGGGTTGGTATAGGAGCTTATTCCCGCTTTATCTAAGATGGGATCGTGAATTATCCAATCGGCGAACCAAGCGGAAAGAGCAGTTAGCATACTTCCAATCTTCATAGGAATCCATTCAATGGTGGCGAGGGCAGTATTGCCTATACCCGAAGCAATCGGTCCTCCCCCGCCGCTAAGGGTTTGAACTCCGAATAAAAGAGCGCCAAGAGGGGAAGTGGGAAGATTCTGCCAATTACTTTCTCCTTTTGCCGAAAAAGAAGGCACAAAAAGGAAAGAAAAAACAACAACCATTAAAGAAAGAATCGCTATTTTTTTATTGAAAGACATAGAGTTTAATAGTTGTAATAATTATAGCAAATTTAGGATTACAAAACCATAGGAAATCTAAAAAACTTTGACTAGCTTCAGCCAATCTCCCAAACTTAAAGTTTCGGCTCTTTGTCTAGGGTCAATTTCTAATTCTTTTAGTTTTTTTTCCACAATTTTAGAATCAATATTTAAATTTTGGGAAAGATTCTTAACTAATTGCTTCCGGGGATGAGAAAAGCCGGCTTTGACAATTCGGGAGAAGCTTTTAGATTCTTTTACTTTCTTGGGGGTCAATTTAAGAACAACCGAATCAACTTTGGGCTGGGGCCAGAAACAGCTTTTAGGAACCTTGGCAATAATCTCCGGTTCACTGTGAAATTGAGTAAAAACAGCCAGCTTGGACATTTGAGGAGGCCGGGCGCAGATTCTTTCCCCGATTTCCTTTTGAACGGTTAAAACCATTAAAGAGGGAGGATTATTTCCCAGGAATTTTCTAATAATCGGAGAACTAATATAGTAGGGAAGATTGGCCGCCACCTTATAATTCCCTTTTAAAGGAGTCATTTTTAGAATATCTCCCTCTCTGACCGCTGTGTTTTCGGGAAGATTCTTTTTCAAATAAGCGATTAACCGGGAGTCTTTTTCCACAGCAATTACTTTTTTAGCCCTTTTAGCCAATTCTTCGGTCAAGAAACCCAAGCCGGCTCCTATCTCCAGAATCGTATCCTCGTTTCTTATTTCCGTTGCTTCAACAATCTTATTGAGAATATTCCGGCAGATTAAAAAGTTCTGTCCCAATTTCTTAAGAGGGTGTTTTTCTTTGAAAAATTCTTTTAATTTCTTTATTCTTTCCATTGTGGATAAAATACTATTGACTTTTAATCGACTTGGCTATATTCTTTAAGACACAAGGATTCTTGTTTATATTATATGAGTATTTGGAGACATACAAGAAGATCTCTGGGCTTCTATGTCGAAGCGGGGGTTTTTTGTTTAATTATCTTTTTCATCTTTTTTATCTGCCAGCAAAGCAAACCTTTGGAAGATCGGATTTTCAACAGCAGCCAATACCTTTTTTCCAACAGAATAAGCAGTTTGGAAATCTCTAATTTAAATATTGTCGGAGGAAGCTATGTCCAATCTTCAGCTCCTCCCTTTTTAGTTTCCGGAGAATCTTTGGCTTCTCTGGAATATTTTGAAAATAGCGGAGGAACTATTGAAGATTATATTGTCGAGAAAGGAGATACTCCCCGAAAAATTGCCGATAAGTTTGATGTTTCTTTGGATACCATTCTTTGGGCTAATAATCTTTCCAGTAATTCCACTATCAGCTCCGGGGACAAATTGGTTGTTCTTCCTGTTTCCGGTGTTCTCCATGTAGTTAGCCCAGGTGATACCTTAAGCGGTTTAGCCGAACTTTACGGTATAAAAATGGACGAAATCTTTGAAATAAACAGCTTATCCGATCCCGGAGACATTATTGCCGGTGACTTTTTGATTATTCCCGGAGCTGAAAAACCAAAGAGGATGAATAACTTTGTCCAGGTTCCTCTTTCGGGTAATTATTTTATTTGTCCTATTCCTTCCCCCTGTCGGATTACCCAGGGTCTTCATTGGTATAACGCGATTGATTTTTCCAACGGTAGCTGTGGGGAACCCATTTACGCGGCGGCCGGAGGAACGGTTCAGCGAACCGGCTACGGCAATGTTTCCGGAAGATATGTCCGTTTGATTCATCCCAATGGAGTAGTCACTTTTTACGGCCATCTTTCTAAAATATCAGTTGTCCCCGGCCAACAAGTTTATCAAGGCCAGATTTTAGGTTATTTAGGCTACAGCGGTCATACTATCCCCGCCGGACCGGCCGGTTGCCATCTTCACTTTGATGTTCGTTTTGCCTCCAATCCTTTTGCCGTTTATGCAGTTGGAACTGAACTGGGAAGATAAATTCCTTTAATCAAAAAACCCGTCGTTCTCTGACGGGGTTTTTTATTCTTTTTCATTATCCGCTCCCTGCTGGGGCATTTTTCCTTTGACCAGATCTTCCGAGGAAATTACCTGTTGTTCTTCCCCTTTTTCATCAACTGCTTTAATGTCAATCTTCCAGCCAGTCAGCTTGGCGGCCAAGCGGACATTCTGGCCCTCTTTGCCGATAGCCAGGGAAAGCTGGTCGGAATTGACCATAGCTTCGGCTTTGTTTTTAGGTTTTATCTTAACTTCCAGGATTTTAGCCGGACTTAAAGCGTTGCTTATATACTCCTGGGGATCTTCGCTCCATTTGACCACGTCTATCTTTTCTCCTCCCAATTCATTGATAACGGCCATTATTCGAGTTCCCCGCTGGCCGACCAGAGAGCCAATAGGATCTATACCTTCTTCTTTAACCGAAACGGCTATTTTAGTTCGGGAACCGGCTTCCCGGGCAATAGAGTTAATAATCACCTCTCCGCTGGATATTTCCGGAACTTCCAGCTCAAAGAGCTTGGAAACCAGCTTGGGATAGCGCCGAGAAAGAAAAATTAAGGGTCCCTTGGAAGTTTTTTCCACTTTTAAAACGTAGAGCTTTAATCTTTGGCCGGGGCGGTAGAATTCTCCGGGAACCTGCTCGGCCTTGGGGAGAATGCCCGAAGTTTTACCGATATCAAAAAGAATTGATCTTCTTTCCGCTCGCTGGACTATTCCCGAAACTACTTCCCCTTTCTTATTTTCAAATTCATTTAAAACGATTTCCCGCTCTATTTCTTTTATTTTCTGGAGGATAACCTGCTTGGCTGTTTGGGCGGCTATTCTTCCGAAATCCGACTTAGCCTTGACCGGTGTTTTCAAATCTTCTCCTTCTTTAATGTCTTTTTCAATCTTTTTAGCCTCGGCCAAAAGAATATGGCGTTCGGAGTTGAAGCGGATTTTGTCTTCCGGTTTTTCTTTACCCTCTTTTATTTTTTCCAATTCTTTTTCGGAAAGGACTTTCTTAGGGTCGACAACTTCTTTAACTTGCCAAAAACTGATCTCGCCCGTTTTAGGGTTGAGCTTGGCTTCAAACTTCTCCTTCTTCTTTCCATACTCCTTCTTATAGGCCGAAGCGAGGGCGTCCTCAATCACTCCCATGATTTTTTCTTTGGGAATGCTTCTTTCTTCGGTTATCTCCATTATTGCTGAGGTAAGTGTTTTTAAATCCATAAAATTAAAAGCCGTTTTTCAACGACCTTCTTTAAGATTAGCAGAAAATAATTGTCTTTGTCAAGGTTAAAGACCTAGGTCGTCAGATATTTTTTTCATTGCTCCAAGAACCATGGCTATAAATTGCTCCAAGTTTAAATCAAGCATTTCCCGGCATTGGGAGATAACTTCCCGATCGGCTCCCTTGGCGAAGGATTTTTCCTTAAATCTTTTCAAAACATTTTCCGTTTTTAAGTCGCTGATTTTTTTGGAAGGGAGAACCAAAGTGGAAGCTACAATCAAACCGGTCAGGGGATCAACACAGTAGAGGGCTTTGGCCATTAAGCTGTCCGGCTCTATTTGGTGCATTTTGTTGTGGCTTAAAACAGCTTGGCAAATATCTTCTTCAAAGCCCAGCTCCTTAAGCATTTCTGAACCTTTTTTGGAGTGCTCTTCGGGCTTGTCTTTGGTTTTTTCGTAGTCAATGTCGTGAAGAAGCCCGGCTGTCTCCCATTTTTCCTCATCTTCTCCGAATTCCCGGGCCAACTCTTTCATGGCAGCGGATACGGCCAGAGAATGCTTGATAAGATTCTTGTTTTCAATATTTTCTTTTAGTAATTCTAAATTTTTTGGCATAAGTCTTTTAAAATTTCAAAATCCTTTTTGAGGATTTCCTTCATTGAAGGATTATAGGTGACGGCGGCCGGATGGTAAAGAGCAACAATCTTGAAATCCCCTGCTTCAAAAAGCCTGCCGTGGCTTCTGCTGATTGGCTCTATTTTATCCTCCAGGCCGAACCTTTTCATTAAAAAGTTCATAGCGTGTCTTCCCAAAGCGGTGATAACTTTTGGTTTTATTATTTTAATCTGTTCTTCCAAAAAGGGAACGCAGGATTCCACCTCTTCGGCTAGAGGATCACGGTTCTGGGGCGGCCTGTCTTTGAGGATATTGGTAATGTAAACATCCCTTCTTTTAATTCCGATGTAATCCAAGAGCTCATCCAAGACTTTTCCGGCTTTTCCACAGAAAGGCCTGGCCTTTTTAGCTTCCTGGAGCCCCGGGGCTTCGCCGATGAACATTATCTCGGCATTATGATTCCCTTCGCCGATGACCGGGTAAAAATTATTCTCTTTTCGATAAGTAGAAAGAGGGCAATTCTGGCAGGCAATTATTTCATCCTTAATCGCTTTAAGTTTTTTATCTTTGAGATTCATTTAAATCCTTAAGAAGCTTTTTTGAATCTATTCCGTAGATCTTGCAAATTTCCCCTATTTTCAGGCGGTCCATCTCCATTTTGGCCATTGGACAATTAATACAGGGGACTCCGTGTTTTTTCAAAATATCCTCCTTCTCTAAAACTTCCTTTAAAGTTGTTTTCTCGGTTATTTCGGGCATAAATTAACCGGCCAGCCAGCCGCCGTCAATAACAATATTGGATCCGGTAATGTAGGAGGATTCCTCTGAAGCCAGGAAAGCCACTAAGTTGCTGACTTCCTCCGGTTTGCCGACTCTGCCCAAGGGGATTCTCGCCATTATATTTTTTTCTTGGTCGGGATCCTCTTTGATCGGATCAATCATCGGGGTGTCAATAACTCCCGGAGAGACAACATTCACCCTTATTTTTTTAGG
>CAYPCL010000010.1:8138-14718 GCA_964409215.1 uncultured Candidatus Saccharibacteria bacterium
CCAATTCCAAAGCCAAAGCTTCGGTCATACCGACAATTCCTCCCTTGGAGGCGCAGTAGTGGGTCAAGTGCTGAAAGCCGACTCCCTGCTGGCCCATGGCAATGGAAGCGATATTAATGATGCTTCCCCCTTTCATTTTTGAAGCGCAGGCTTGGGCGCAGAGAAAATAACCTTTTAAGTTTATATCAATGGTTCTGTCCCAGTCCTCCTCGCTCATTTCCAGAAATGGCTTAAAATCAGCAATCCCGGCGTTATTAACCAGAATATCAATCTGACCGAATTCCTCCATTGTTTTTTCCACCATGTTTTCAATGTCCTTTTTCTCGGTTACATTGCACTTGAGGGCCATGGCTTCTCCGCCTTTTTCCTTTATTTCCTCAACCACTTTCTGGCATTCCTCCCGGGAAATGTCGGAGACCACTACCTTGGCTCCCAAAGAAGCCAGCTTCAAGGCATGGGTTCTTCCCATTCCCCTTCGGGCTCCGGTTACAATGGCAGTTTTATTTTTTAAATCTTGATATGGCATATAATTTATTTTTATTATTTTGACCTTTTTATCATTCTATCATTTTTAAAAAATCTTGCAAAAGAAATAAGTAAGATGTAACATTGGAACAGTTCTGCAATTTAACAACTAAAAAAGGAGGATATTATGGATAAGAGAAAATGGAAACAGGAAATAATCAATGGGCTGAGAGATTTTAATAAATATCAGGCGGAGAACTCCCAAAAAACAATCAATTTGAAAGGAGTCAACCTTGACGGCAGTAATTTAATTAAAGTTGATTTTATGAATCTGGATCTTTCCGGAGCCAGCTTCAAGGGAGCTAATCTGAAGAAAGCCGGTTTTATAAGGGCAAAACTGGAAGGCGCCGATTTCAGCGGAGCCAATCTTAAAGAAGCTAATTTCTATAAAGCTAATTTAAAGAGTGCTAATTTTACCAAGGCTAATCTGGAAAAAGTTTGTTTTTCTCTAGCTGATCTTTCCCGAGTTGATTTTAGAGAAGCAGAATTTAAAAGAACCCAACTCTCCGGAGCTATTCTAATGTGGGTTAAAGGTCTGCCCGAGGATGTCTTTAAAGAGTGGATTATGACAGCAAAAGCTTCAATTGAATTTTCAAAATAGGAGGCACTATGAAGTTAGAAATGGAAATATTCCTTCAGTCTTCCAATGAAGAGCCCCTGCCGATAGATATTTTCCGCCTTTTGGAAAATAAGATCGGCAATGTGGCCGATAAGATTCTTAGGGGTAGAAATTCCGGCCGGGAGATTTTTAAGAATAAAAGCGGGCCTGATATGGAAATTAGCTGGAGACTGAAACCCTCGGATTAATAATTCGGGGGTTTTAAATTAAGCTGGGGAAGAGATAATAGAGCCCCAGTCCGAAAAGAATAATTGATTCAAAAAGAGTAATCCAGGTGGTTGCCTTGGGGGAGGTTAGTTTTAGATTCATTGTCAAAAAGGCAATCAGGAAGATAATTATCTCATCCAGCATATAGAAGAAGACGAAGAGGGCGATGTAAATCAAGTAGGAAAAGGAACTTAAATCAGCTTCAGCCAAGAGGCCGGCGAAGAAGACAGGAATAGCCGCCGAGCAAGGGAATTCAACTATGGTAATAATAGCGGCAAAAAGGAGAATCACCCCCATGATTAAGAAAATATTTCGGGAATGATTGAGAGAGTTTTTAATTTTTGAGGAGAATTTGTTTATCAATCCCTTTCCTTTTTCCATTTCGCAGGTTGGTCCGTACTTCCTATACCTTATAAACTGCTTGAGAAAGTAGATTCCTCCTATTATCCCCAGAACTCCGATAATCTTTTCCATCGTCCCCAGATAAGAAGAAAGCCAGGAGAAAACCTGATACCAGACAACTATTAAAAGACCGTAGATAACAGCTGTTGTGAGAATAAACAAGCCTCCGAAAGCAAGAATTTTCTTTCTTTTTTTCAAAGCCAGAACCAAACCCAGAATCATGACTAAGGCTCCCAGGGAACAAACATTAAATCCGTCAAAGAAACCCAGAATAACAGCTAAAGCGGGAAGGGAATAATTAGCCGGTTCAATTTCCCCGATGATCGGTATGGAAGTTTTTTGGGAAATATTTTTGTCGGGGCAGATTTCCCGGAGACAGTTTTCTATCTTTTTTTCTATTTCTTCATTAAAACCCAAAAAGTAGTTTTCTCCAATGAAAGTTATTGGAACTAATCCCCACTCTTTTTGGGGAACTTTATATTCCCGGTATTTTTTCTTGAGAAGCTCTACGTTTTCAGTAATGAGCAGTTTGTTTATTTTTACTTCAGAATGTTCCTTCTCTAAATCATTTAAAAAAGCTTTTTCCTTGGCGCAATGGGGACAGCTTTGGCTGTAAAAAAAATCAATCTTACTCTCGGCTTCAATGAAATTGAAGGGCAGGAAGAGTAATAAAAAAAGACTGATCGTCAGAATTGTTTTTTTCCTTAAAACCATATTTTTATTCTATAATTTTTAGGAGAAATCTTCAATAATTCCCCCGCCTAGAACTTCTTTTCCTTTATAAAAAACAGCCGACTGGCCGGGGGTAACAGCTCTCTGTTTCTTTTTAAAAACAATTTTGTTTTCCGGAGTTATTTCAGCCGGCAGTTCGGGATGGAGAAAGCCGTATCTTATTTTAACCCCGGCTTTAACTTTTTTTGAAGGTCTTTCTCCTTTAATCCAGTTGACTTCTTTAATACTGAAGCTCTCCCTCATTAATTTAAGTTGATCCTTGGTTATAATAAGAAGGTTTTTCTCCAAATCCTTCTTTAGGACATACCAAGGTCCGCCGGACAAATCCAAACCCTTTCTTTGTCCTATTGTATAAAAATGAAGGCCTTTATGCTGTCCCATTGCTTTTTTGGTTTCAAATTCAATTATCTCTCCGGGGTTTTCGGAGAGATTTTTTTTAAGGAATTCATGAAGGGTTTTTTCAATAAAGCAGACTTCCTGGGATTCCGGTTTCTGACTGGCCGGCAATTTTAGTTTTTGAGCCGTTTTTCTGACCTTCTTTTTTTTAAAATTACCCAAGGGGAAAATAATTCTCTTCAATTGTTCCTGATTCAACTGCCAAAGAAAGTAGCTTTGATCTTTCTTTTTATCCTTTCCCTTGAATAATCTCCCCTTTTTTATTCGGGCGTAATGACCGCTAGCGATTAGGAAATCAGGGAATTTTTCCAGCAGAAGACCGAACTTAATTTCCTTATTACAGACAACGCAGGGATTGGGAGTTCTCCCTTCTTTATAATCCTTAATAAAATAATCAATAACTTTTTCCCTGAATTCCTTTTGAAGATCTAAAACTCTCAAAGGAATATTCAATTTTTTAGCTGTTCTCAAAGCTCCTTCTTCTTTGGAATAAGGGTGAAGCTTCATAAAAACAGCTACTAAATCGTAGCCTTTTTTCTTGAGAAGATAGCCGGCCAGAGCTGAATCAACTCCGCCGGAGAGGGCAATAACCGCCTTATTGTTTTTTCTCATAATCCTCAATAGCCATTTTAAGAGCTTTCTCGGCCAGCTGGGTGCAGTGAATTTTGGGCGGAGGAAGTTCCCCCAGCTTATCGGCAATATCCTTGTATTTGATCTTTTTGGATTTTTCCAGGGTTTTTCCTTTAGCCAGCTCGCAGATCATATCGGAGGAAGCGATAGCCGGGGCGCAGCCCAAGGTTTCAAATTTAATATCTTTGATAACATTAGCCTCCACTTTAATTCCGATTCTCATTATATCCCCGCATCTCAAATTCTCGGTATCGCCGATACCGTCGGGATTAGCCAATTTCCCCATATTCCGGGGATTGAGGAAGCGATCCATTATTTTTTTGGAATAGAGACTCTTCATTTATAGCCGGAGGTTTTTCTTAGTTTCTCCACTGTTTCCCTTATTATCTCCCCGGCTCTTTCAATTTCTTCTTCGCTAGTGTATTTGCCCAAAGTGATTCTGATGGAGGAATGGGCTCTTTCATCGCCGAAACCCATAGCTTTGAGAACATGAGAGGCTTTCAATTCTCCCGAGGAGCAAGCCGAACCGGTGGAGACAGCCAGACCTTTTTCGTCCAACAGGACTAAAAGAGCTTCTCCTTCTATACCGGGGATACATACATTTATATTGTTGGGCAACCGTTTTTCCAGAGAGCCGTTTAGTTGAACTCCCTCTATTTCTAAAAGCTCTTTCAAAAGTTTGTCCCTTAATTCCTTTTCCTTTCCTTTTTCCAATATTTTCAGAGCCCTGCCCAAACCGACTATGGCAGGAACGTTTTCCGTTCCCGGTCTTAATCCTTTTTCCTGGTGTCCTCCGAAAGTTAAGGGTTTAAGGGAAAGAGAATTTTTCTTGAACAATACTCCTATTCCTTTGGGCCCGTAGAGCTTATGGCCGGAAAGAGTTAAAAGATCAACTTCCAGCTCTTTGACATTAAGATTAAGGTGATTGGCTGCCTGGACGGCATCAGTGTGGAAAATAATATCTTTCTCTTTTAATAGTTCAGCCATTTCTTTGATGGGCTGAATGGTTCCCACTTCGTTATTGACGGTCATTATTGTTACTAAGGCGGTATTTTCTTTAATTTCTTCTTTTAAGGATTGAAAAGAAATTACTCCTTCCTGATCGGGTTTAAGATAAGTTACTTCTATTCCTTCCTTCTCCAGAGCCTGGCAGGTTTTAAGAACGGCCGGATGTTCAATCAAGCTTGTTATAATATGGGGTTTTTCATAATTAGCTATCACTCCCCTAATAGCCATGTTATTGGCTTCAGTGGCCGAGCCGGTGAAGATTATCTCTTCCGGCGAAGCATTAAGGAAGTCAGCTGTTTTTCCCCGGGCTTTTTCAATGGCTTTTCGGTTTTCTCTTCCAAAGCTGTGAAGAGAAGAAGGATTGCCAAAAGACCGGCTGAAAAAGGGCAGCATAGCTTCTTTTACTTTTTCCTCAACCGGAGTGGTTGCGGCATAATCCAAATATATTTTTTTCATACATTATCTATTTTATTGATTTTTTCCTTTTTTTCAATTAGAATGACAAAAACGGGGCATAGTGTAATTGGCTAACATATGCGCTTTGGGAGCGCAGGATTCTGGGTTCGAGTCCCAGTGCCCCGACCAACAGAGACATTGAGAGTTTTCAGAAGAAGGTACGCGCTCGCTTCGCTCGCGCGCTGGGGGGATTTTATGTTGATTTTCCGCCAGAATCCGCCACGGTTCGGAAAAATCCCAACCGACTTTTTTGGCCAGCAGGCGGCGGTTCGTTCCAATTTTTTCCGCAAACGATTTGATTTCATCAAATTCGTTGGATGAAGCCAGTTTTTCCGTATGGTGAGCGGCTAAAATCCATTCGCGCAAGGGTTCGATCCAATTGTTTCCCTTTCGCCCAAAATCAGACTTCCTTCGCTGGAGGTCTGTTTTGGTTTTGATAAGTTCGTCCTTTTTAGCGAGGTAGGTTTCTTTTTCAATGCTTCCGTCCAAAAAGGCGTTCACCAACCTGTCTAGCTTTTGCTCACAATCCGTTATTTCCTTTTCCAGATTTTGGGCGAAAGATTGCGAAGACTGGATATTTTCTTTTTGCCACACTTCCACTTGCGCCAGCATTTTTTCTTTCCAGTCTTCGCAAAGAGCGACTTTTGAGATTTCCGTTTTCAGTTGCTTAACAAGTAAATCCTCCCGCAGATAGCTTTGCGAGCAAGGGCCAAGCCGCTTGGTGCAACGGTAGTATTTGTAAGTGCCGCCGTGTCCGTGGGCGTATTGGGCGGTAATGGCCGCGCCACACTCCCCGCAAGTTAAAAGTCCGGTAAACGGGAAGTAGTGCCGCTTTTTAGAATGGCGCGGCTTGGCCTTGTTTTTCAAAACTTCCTGCACTTTCTCAAAAGTCGCTCTGGAAACAATTGCCGGAAAACCGCCCTCATAAGTTTCGCCGTTATGAACGATTAAACCGAGATAAACTTTGTTTGTAAGCATTCTTTGAAGCGTTGC
Source organism: uncultured Candidatus Saccharibacteria bacterium (assembly GCA_964409215.1). Taxonomy (GTDB): domain Bacteria; phylum Patescibacteriota; class Minisyncoccia; order Minisyncoccales; family CG1-02-41-26; genus CAYPCL01. Next base: position 14,107 of record CAYPCL010000010.1, read on the forward strand.
CTTGCAAAGCGGTTTTCCGGTCCCGCTCACCACGCCCCAAAAACTCAGGCGTTCGCTCAAGGACTTGAGCGTGTGGCCGCCTTGCGCGTATTCTTCAAATGCTTTTTTGATAACCCTTGCCTTTGTTGCGTCTGGTTCAATTGTTCGGGTTTTCGGATTGTTTATGTAGCCGAACGGCGCAAGGCCGGGCCATTCGCCGCGCCTAAGTTTTTGGCGAATCCCGCGCTTTACGTTTTCCGACAAATTGTCCGAGTAATATTTTGATTGGCCAAAGGCGACTTGAAGCATAAATAATCCTTGTGGGGTTGGCTCAAACCAAAATGTGGGAAAGCGCAAAGAAGTAATTTTGCTCGTGTCAATGGAGTAGATTATTAAACCGCCATCAACGGAATTTCGGGCGAGACGATCCGGGTGCCACGCAAGCAGTCCCACCGGAGTTTTGCTTTCCTGCACCTTGCTCATCATCTCGTTAAATACTTCTCGCCCGGGCTTCTTTGCGCTTTTTGACTCAATAAAGGTTTCGGCAATCTCAATGTTTTCTCGCTTGGCAAATTCCGCCAACTCCGCAAGTTGGGCTTCAATGGACATCACTTGGCGTTCCTCGTCCTCGGT
>CAYPCL010000011.1:0-14372 GCA_964409215.1 uncultured Candidatus Saccharibacteria bacterium
TCAAGGCTTCAGCCGGGCAATTTTTACGCTCTTCCTCAATCACCCCAGCAATACAAACAATTATTGATGGTAGCCGGAGTAGAGAAGTACTTTCAACTTCCCAAGTGCTTTCGGGACGAAGATCCGAGAGCTGACCGTCAGGCCGAATTTACCCAACTGGACATAGAGATCTCCTTTGTTAATCAAAATGAAGTCCTTGATTTAACCGAGGATCTTTTCACCGCTTTGGTTAAAGAATTATTTCCCGATAAAAAAATAACTCAAACTCCCTTTGAGAGAATAAATTATAAGGAAGCGATGGAAAAATACGGAACTGACAGCCCTGATTTGAGAAAAGATAAAAATAATCCCGACGAGCTGGCTTTTTCTTTCATTATTAATTTCCCCATGTTTGAAAAAAAGAAAGACGGCTCTCTGGGAGCAATGCACCATCCTTTCACCAAACCTCAAACTGAAAATTTAAAAGAAATAAAGAAGAATCCCGAGAAGATTTTGGCTTTTCAATATGACTTGGTCTTAAACGGCTCGGAAATAGCCGGAGGAAGCATTAGAAGCCATAAACCGGAGATATTGGAAGCAGTTTTTGAAGTATTGGGCCACAGCAAAAAAGAAATAGAAAGAAAATTCGGCCACCTTTTAAAGGCTTTTAAATATGGAGTCCCTCCTCACGGAGGAATAGCTTCGGGACTGGACAGATTTGTCCAGCTAATGGCCGGAGAGAAGAATATAAGGGAAGTAATGGCTTTTCCCAAAACCGGAGACAACAGAGACTTGATGATGGAAGCCCCTTCGGAGGTTGACAAGGAACAATTAAAAGAACTTCATCTTAAGATTAAAAATGAAAAGTAATTTAAAGATTTTATTAATAGTTATTTTATTAAGCTTTCCCTTTTATCTGGGAGCATCCTATATCCAGCGAAGCCTGGATAATATTATATTCGCCCGGGAAATAACTGAAAATCCGCCTCTTTTTTTACTGGCTGAAATTGAAAAAAAGTATTCTTTAATTCCCAAGCCGGAATTATCAGCCGAAAACGCTCTATCAATTGAAATTAAAGGAAAAGAGGAAAGGATAATATTTCAAAAAAACCATCTTCAGTCAGTTAAGATTGCCAGTTTAATAAAATTGCTGACAGCAGTAACAGCCGAGGAATTCTATAAGCTTGAGGATAAAGTTACTATTTCTCCAAAAGCAGTTTCTCAATATCAGGATAGGGGAAATCTCAAGGCGGGGGAGAGAATAATATTGGAAAAAATATTAGAAATTATGCTGGTTGAATCCAGCAACGATGCCGCTTTTGCCGTTGCCGAGATAACAGGAGTTCATCCCTTCGCTGCTTTAATGAACATTAAGGCAAAAGAAATAGGAATGGAAAATACCTTTATTTTCGAGCCAACCGGTTTAGATCCCGAAGATAGAAAATTTGGAGAAAAAAAAGCTAATCTCTCAACAGCTTATGATCTTTACCTCCTTTCCAAACATATCCTTTTAGAGAACCCTCTTTTTTCCTTGGTTAAAAAAACTTCAAAAGAAGAATTGCCTCTCTTCTTGGAAAACGGCAATTTCCACCATTTGATTAAAAATACCAACCAACTGGTAGCCGAGATACCGGAAACGGTCTTAAGTAAAACCGGCTATACCGGAGAAGCGGGAGGGTGCTTAATTATGGCTTTAGAATGTTCCAAACCGGAAAGATATTTAATTAATATTATCTTAAATTCTCAAAATAGGAATGAAGATATGAAACAACTAATCAATTATGCCAATAGCAAGTGTAAATGTTATTAAAATATTATTCCTTCTGGCCCTCTCTTCGGCTCTAACCGTATTCTGGACCCCGGCTTTAACATACTTTCTCTATAAGTATAGGATGTGGCGCAAACAGCCCAAAAACAAGTCCATTGATAACAAACCAATCCCTTATTTCCAAAAGTTTCACAGAGAGAAAGAAGTTAATGTTCCCCGGATGGGCGGAGTTTTAATTTGGCTGACTCCCACTTTTATAATCATTGTTTTTGCTCTTTTGGCGAAACTCTTTCATTCTCCTCAACTGGACAAGCTCAATTTCCTTTCCCGGGGCCAAACCTGGCTGCCTTTGGCAACATTGTTTTTTGCTTCTTTCTTGGGTTTCTTTGATGATATTTTTCAAATATTCGGCAAGGGAAAATACGCGGAAAAGGGGATAAAGTTCACCAGGAGATTGGCCTTAATCCTTATTATCGGTTTAGTTGGAGCATATTGGTTCTATTTCAAGCTGGGCTGGAGTATGATTCACATTCCCGGAGTAGGGGATTTGGAAATCGGTCTTTGGTATCTTCCCTTGTTTATCTTAGTAATGCTGGCCTGCTGGTCAGGGGGAGTAATTGACGGTTTAGACGGGCTTGCCGGAGGAAGTTTTGCTATAATGTTCAGTGCTTTTTCCATTATTGCTTTTTCCCAAATGCAGTATAATCTGGCTGCTTTTTGCGCGGTGATAGTCGGAGCTATTTTGGGTTTTTTATGGTTCAATATTCCGCCGGCCAGATTCTATATGGGAGAAACCGGAATAATCGGTTTAACTTCCACTCTGGCCATAGTGGCTTTCTTGACAGATTCCATTCTGGTTCTTCCCATTATCGGAGGACTTTTGGTAATTGAATCGGGTTCGGTTATTATCCAGCTCGCCTCCAAAAAAATATTCAAAAAGAAAGTTTTCCTATCCGCTCCTATTCACCATCATTTTCAGGCCAAGGGCTGGAGTGAAGCGAAGATAACAATGAGATTTTGGATAATCGGAATGATTCTGGCAGTAATCGGCATAGCAATCAGATTATTGGGTTGACAGAAAAAAAGAAAAGGAATAATATTATTTAAAAGGATTAAATCCTTTTTTTGTTCTTTAAAAAATTATTAAAAGAAAGGAGGTGTTTTTTTGGAAGAAAAAATTACAAGAACAGGAAAAATTGAACTAAAAAATGGGATAGTCTATATCCCTTCAAAAAAGGGGAGGTTAGAGATGATTGCAATAATTCATGATGGATCGGCGCAGAGAAAAAAAATCAAAAAAACCGTAGAAGAGATTTTAGAAAATCTCGGCGCTGAAAAAGAAGTTGAAACTTACAAAAATCATTTTGAACTAATCGGAAAGGAACCAATAATAATCCTTACTCAATTGGGTAGCGAAGTAAAATTAGTAAAAAAGAACTTTCCTCAATCCTTGGTTGCAGTAATTGGAGAAAATGGAAATGAGCATCCTCGGGGATTAAAAATGGTTAGATCTAAGGCTGAAATTAATCAACTTATTATCTCAAACCATTTTTAAAATTAAAACTATTTTAAAAAGCCCGGCTTCTAAGAAGTTGGGCTTTTTGCTATAATTAAAATAACATGAACAAGAAGAAACCTGATATTATACTTCTGATAATTATCATTTTATTGTTGTTCTGGGGATTGTTTACTTTAGCTACCGTTTCCTTTCCTTATTCCCTGGAAAAATACGGAGGAAGTTGGCATTACTTTAAACACCAGCTTTTAGTAGGTCTTTTGCCGGGGATCATTGCGGCTCTTTTTTTCTTTAAGATAGAATTAGCCAAACTAAAGAAATTAAGCATTTATTTGTTGGGGCTGAATTTATTTCTTTTAATTTTAATATTCCTGCCCCATATTGGAGCTGAAATAAACGGGGCCAGACGCTGGTTGAAGCTGGGTCCGATTATGTTCCAGCCTTCGGAGTTTTTGAAAATTACTTTTCCCTTATATATCTCCGCTTGGCTTTCCAATAAATTAAAGAGGGGAGGAAAAAAGAAGTCCAATATAGAAGCTCCCTTTGTCTTTATAATCATGGCTGTTATTTTAGGAATAATCTTCCTCCTTCAGCCTGACTTAAGCACTTTCGTAATTATTGTTTTAATCGGAGCCATCATATATTTTGTAAGTTCCACTCCCTGGTGGCATTTCTTAATTTTAATATTCGGGGGAGCCGGTTTATTGAGCTTATTTATCAAGCTCTCTCCCTATCGAATGAACCGGGTAATAACTATGTTTAATCCCCAAAGCGATCCTTTGGGAGCCGGTTATCAATTAAAACAGGCTTTGATTGCTATCGGTTCAGGCCGAATATTCGGCATCAATGAAGGCTTCAGTCTCGGCCTCAGCCGACAGAAATTCGGTTTTCTGCCCCACTCAATGACCGATTCAATATTTGCCATAGTCGGAGAAGAACTGGGCTTCGTCGGAGCTTTTCTTTTGGTCTTCTTGTTTTTGGCTTTAGCTTGGAAGGGAATCCAAATAGCCAAAAGAAGCAAGAGCGAATTCGCCAAGCTTTTAGCAGTGGGAATTGTTTCCTGGTTTTCATTTCAAGCTTTCTTTAACATCTGCGGAATAACTGGTATACTGCCTTTAGCGGGTATTCCTTTGCCTTTTTTCAGTTATGGCGCCTCTCATCTTATAGCTGAAATGGCCGGATTGGGAATATTGCTTAATTTATCAAAAATATGAAGATTATATTCACCGGAGGCGGCAGCGGAGGCCACATTTTCCCCATTATAGCCGTTTGCCGGGAGATAAAAAAAAGATACTCGGGAAAAGATCTTAAACTCTATTATTTCGGACCCTCAAATGAAAAGGAAGTGGAAAAGCTTTTAGAAAAAGAAGGGATAAAGATAAAGAAAATAATTACCGGGAAAATAAGGAGATATTTTTCCTTTAAGAACTTTTTTGATTTTCTTAAAGTTCCTTTGGGAATAATTCAATCCTTCTTCTGGCTCTTTTTCATAGCTCCCGATATAATATTCAGCAAAGGAGGCCATGGTTCATTTCCGATTGCTTTAATGGGAGAAATATTGAATATCCCTTTGTTCCTCCACGAATCAGATATGGTTCCCGGTTTAGCTTCCAAGATTGAAAGCAAGTGGGCCATAGAGATTTTCGTCTCTTTTCTCAATAAGGAAGCTTTTCCTACGGAAAAGATTGTTTGTTTAGGCAACCCCGTAAGAGAAGAAGTTAAAAGGGGATCCAAGGAAGAAGCAAAAAGAATTTTTAATCTTAAGGGAGACAAACCCCTCTTGTTGATTATAGGAGGATCCCAAGGATCTCGGCCAATCAACGAGACCATTATTGAGATGCTGCCCGATTTGTTGAATAACTGCGAAGTTATCCATCAAACCGGAAAAAAGAATTTCAGCCGAATGAGAACCGAAAGCAAGGCCATTATTCCCAATGAGGAAATATTGGATTACTATCATTTAAAACCTTTTCTTAATGAAAAAGAATACGGCAATGCTTTAAAAGGAGCTGATATTGTAATTTCCCGGGCCGGAGCCGGAAGCATATTTGAAATAGCTGTTAATGGAAAGCCCTCTATTTTAATTCCCTTGGAAAAATCAGCTCAAGACCATCAGTTAAAAAACGCCTATAGTTATGCCGAGAGCGGGGGAGCGAAAGTAATTGAACAGAGGAATTTGGAACCGGGTTTTCTCTTGGAGAAAATAAGGCATTTATTATCCAGACCTGATTTATTAAAAGAAATGTCCCAAGGAGCTTATTCTTTCGCTCGGCCCCGAGCAGCTGAAATAATCGCTTCTTATCTTCTAGAGTATAGCAGGGCAATGGAGAAATAATCCTTGACTTTATTTAAAAAATTGTTATCATAGGAAAGAAATAGAACCTTTAAAAATTAAAAGGAGAATTGGTTATGAACGAGAAAGAAAAGAAAATGATAGAAGGAACGATTTTAGAAGAAGTTTTTGCCAATAATTTCGGAGCCCTTATTGAGCCCAACTTTCCAATCACAAGGGGAGAAAAGGTTATTGGGGAAATGGATAAAGTTGAGAAACGACTTTATACCTTATTTTACAGATATCTTGAATTAAACTTTAAAATTGATGATTTCCGAGATTTGATGTGGACTTTTATTAGATACCGATTTAAAAAATATTTAAGAATTGGCAATTTAGAAATTGGCAATTTAGAAATTGGCATTAGAAAAGGATGGAAAATTGTGAAAGTTAGGCCTTTTTCCCTTTTTTAGATGCTGTCGAATGAGATCCTAAAAACATCCTGGAAAATACCAGGATGTTTTTTATTACTTGCTAAAAAGAGCTGTTCGTTTTAGAATAAAGCTAATGATTGAAGAATTAAAACTTATCAATCCCGGTTCAGTAAGGGTGAGGATAGCTCCTTCCCCGACGGGGAAGATGCATGTCGGTTTGGCCCGAACCGCTCTTTTTAACTACTTGTTTGCTGAAAAATACAAAGGAATATTTGTTTTGAGAATTGAAGATACTGATAAATAAAGATCAAAAAAAGAATATGAAGAAGATATAATTGAAGGGTTGAACTGGCTGGGGCTGAAATATCAGGAAGGTCCCGAAGCGGGCGGAGATTACGGACCCTACCGCCAATCGGAAAGAACTGATATTTACAAGAAATATTTGGAAAAACTAATTGATGAGGGAAAGGCCTATTACTGCTTTTGTCCCCAGGAGGAAATAAAAGCTCATAAAGAATATTTGATGAGCATCGGCCAGCCTTCGGTTTACTCCGGAAAATGCCGAAAACTTTCTCCGGAAGAAGTTGAAGAAAACATTAAAAAAGGAAAATCCTATGTTATTAGATTGAAAACATCCCAGAAAGAAGTAGTTTTTAAGGATATGCTGAGAGGAGAGATTAAATATCATACTTCCAACTTCGGCGACTTTGTCATAGCTAAAGACTTGGAATCCCCCCTCTATAATTTCGCAGTTGTTGTTGACGACCAGGAAATGAAGATAAGCCACGTTATCAGAGGCGAGGATCACATTCCCAACACCTCCAAACAGATAATTATAGCGGAAAGTTTAGGTTGGGAAATCCCCAAATATCTTCATCTCCCCCTCATTTTAGGACCGGATAAAAGTAAATTAAGTAAAAGAGATAATATTAAGTCCCTTTTGGAATACAGGGAGGAAGGCTATCTTCCCGAAGCTTTTCTGAACTTCCTGGCTCTTTTGGGCTGGAATCCCGACAGCAACCGGGAGGTTTTTTCCCTTCCTTCTTTGATCAAGGAGTTTACTCCGGAAAAGTTCCAGAAATCAGGCGCTATCTTCAATCCTAAGAAATTAAGCTGGCTCAACAGCTTCTATATCCGACAAAAATCTCCAGAAAAGTTAACCGCCCTCTGTATTCCTTATTTACTGGAAAAAAGCCTTATTAAATCAAGTTTCAAAACGGAGAAATATCCTCCGGCCTACGGATCCGATATTATTAAGGAAGAATTTGAGGTTGTTGAAAGAGAGGAGAGGATATCTTTTTCAACTCTTCAGAAGATAGTCTCCCTTTATCAGGAAAGGTTGAACAAACTTTCGGAGATTAGCGAATTAACAGATTATTTCTTTAAAAAAGAACTTGATTATAATAAGGAGATTTTAAAATGGAAGGATATGAATAATAAAGAAATCAAAAACAACCTTGACAAATTAAAGAAAAAATTATCTAAGATAAAGAAAGGGGATTGGAATGAGGAAAATCTTAAAGAAGAACTTTTAGATTTCGCCAAGGAAGCCGGGGAAGGGGACCGGGGAAGAATTCTTTGGCCCTTTAGGGCCTCTTTAACCGGCAAGAAGGCCTCGGCCGGCCCTTTTGAGATATCGGATGTCCTGGGCAGGGAAAAGACCCTGGAGAGAATAAATAAAGCCCAAGAAAAATTATGAAAAAAATATTGTTAATTTTACTATTGGCCTTAATTTTTCTCCCTTGTTTATCTTCAGCCGAGAATAAGGTTATTATCAATAAATACGGATTAAGGGAAATTTGGAACGATGCTTTCGGCTGGTGGGAAAAAATTCACAATCAGATTGAAGAAAAAAGTGAAAATCTCCTCGGAGAATGGTGGAAAATGATAAAGAGGGAGTTTCAAAAAGAACTGGAAGAGATGAAAGAAGACTTGAAAGATAAAGTTGATTCGGTTATCGGGGATATAAATCTCTGGGATAAGCTAAAAAGCTTAATTAAAAGTTTCTTTTAAAAGAGGGGAGTTGACAAAAAGGGTTCTTTGCCCTTAGAATGGATATAGGTGTTGGTTCGCATAATTTAACTTAAGCGAATAATGAATATGATAAAATCAAATAAAGCGATAATAAAGCATCTCAATGATTTTTTGGACTGGCTGGAAATAGAAAAAGGCCTCTCCTCCAAAAGCCAGGAAAATTATTCCATCTTTTTGAAAAGATTTTTAGATTGGCTCAAGGAAAATAATCTGGAAGAGCTAAAGCCCCACCAATTAACTCCGGAACACGTTTGGAAATACCGGGGCTATCTGGCCCGCCAGTACTCCCCTAAGAATAAGAAAAACAGTTTGAAAAAAAGCACTCAAAACTACTATTTGATTGCTTTGAGATCTCTTTTGAACTTTTTTGCCGACCGGGATATTCAGGCAATGCCGGCTGAGAAAATAAAATTAGCCAGGAAAAAAGGCTCTTCGGCTGTTAATTTCCTCAATTTAAGCCAATTGAAAAGTCTTTTTCAGGCTCCCGATACCTCAAAAATCCAGGGCTTGAGAGACAGGGCTATTTTAGAAGTTTTTTTCTCGACCGGAATGAGAATAGCCGAGTTAACCAGTTTAAATAGAGATCAAGTAAAATTGAAAAAAGATACTAAAGACTTGGAAATTGTTATTATTGGCAAGGGTTCCAAACCCCGGCCCGTCTATTTCTCGGAAAGAGCCGTTCATTGGCTGAGAAAATATCTTCAAGCCAGAAAAGACAAAGAAAAACCCCTTTTTATCAACTATAAGAATAAGACCAGTGATTCCCGAAGGTTGTCCCCCCGCTCCATTCAAAAGAAAATAAAAAGGTATTCGGTTAAAGCCGGCATACCCTTAACTACTACGCCCCATACTCTTCGTCATTCCTTTGCCACCGATCTTCTCCAGCAGGGCGTTGATTTAAGGACTTTACAGGAGTTTTTGGGGCATAACAGTCCCCTGGCCACTCAAATCTATACTCACGTCACCAATAAGAGGTTGAAGGATATTCACCGCAAATTCCACAGTAAATAAGCTTATTCTTCTATTATTATCGGAGTTTTATCAAGGCTTTTTTGGTAAATAATTCCAATACCCAAAAGCAAAAAAACAGAAAGAAAAACCAAAATAAACAAGAGAATCTCCTTCTTCTTGAAAAATTTAATCAATTTTGCTAATATGCTCATATAATTAATTATAATTATGTCAGAAAGTAAATCAAAAGGAACCAGTAAAATGGGAACCGATTCCAATCCCAAGTATCTGGGGATTAAGGTTTCCCACGGCCAAAGAATAAAGCCGGGAGCGATTATTGTCCGTCAGCGGGGAACAAAGTTTTTGGCTGGGAAAAATGTCGGTATGGGCCGGGACCACACTCTCTTCGCTTTGACCGAAGGTACCGTTGAATTCAGGAAAACCAAAAAAACCAAATTTGACGGTTCCAAGAAACTGGTTAAAAAAGTCAATATCAATTAAGGGCTGATTTAATAAACTCTTCAAACAAGGGATGCGGCCTTAAGGGCCGTGATTTGAATTCCGGATGAAATTGAACTCCCAAGAAGAAAGGATGCTCCCCTATTTCTACAATCTCCACTAATTTTGTTAATGGGTTTATACCCGAAACTACCAGGCCCTTTTGCTCCAAAGCATCTCTGTATTCATTGTTGAATTCATAGCGGTGGCGATGACGCTCGGAAATCATTGTCTTCTTATAGCTCTGAAAAGCCCTGGTTCCTTTTTTTAACCGGCACTCGTATTCTCCCAATCTCATTGTTCCTCCGTAATTCCCCTCTTTTATTTTTTTCTTCTGATTCTCCATTAAATCAACTATTGCTTGACAATTATTGGAAAATTCAGCAGAATTTGCTTTTTTGAGATTAGCCACATTTCGGGCAAATTCAATGACAGCCAATTGCATTCCCAGGCAAAGACCTAAAAAAGGAATCTTGTTTTCCCGACAATATTGAATCGTTCTTATCTTTCCCTCTACTCCCCTGCTCCCGAAGCCGCCGGGAACAATAACTCCGTCTAAATCCTTTAAATCTTTTCTTAAACGGCTTTCTGAGAGGTGTTTTCCGGCTTCCAACCAAATTATATCAGCTTGGGCTTTAAATTGATAAGAGGCGTGTTTTACGGCCTCTATGACCGAGATATAGGAGTCCAAGAGGGTGAATTTACCGGTTTTGAAGTATTTGCCCATTATCCCTATTTTAACCCTTTTTCGGGGCTTTTTTATTGTTCTAACCAACCCTCTCCATTCCTTTAAATCCTTCTTTCTCTTTTTAAGCTTGAATTTCTCCAAAACCCTCTCTCCCAGATTATTCTTTTCAAAATTAAGGGGAACTTCGTAAATTGATTCAACGTCGGGAGCGGAGATAACATCTTTTTCGGAAACATTGCAAAAAAGGGAAATTTTCTTCTTTCTTAAATCATCCAAGGAAACTTGGGAGCGGGCAATAATAATATCGGGCTGGATTCCCGACTTGTTGAGATTCCTCACAGCATGCTGGGTCGGTTTGGTTTTCATCTCCCCTATTATCTTGGGAACGGGCAGATAACTGACTAAAACAAATATTACTTCTTCCGGCTGGGAGAGTTTGAGCATCCGGGCTGCTTCCAGGAAAAGAATATTTTCATATTCTCCGACTGTCCCTCCTATTTCAATGAGAATAAAATCGGGTTTGGTTTTTCTTTCCAGCTTCTTGATTCTTCCGATAATCTCTTCGGGCAGATGAGGAACCACTTGGACGCACTTGCCCTGATAATCTAAATTTCTTTCTTTTTCTATTACCGATTGATAGATTCGGCCAGTGGTCATATAATTGTCAGCCGAGAGGCTTTGATTTAAAAATCTCTCATAATTTCCCAGATCCTGGTCGCTTTCCAGGCCGTCGTCAGTTACAAAAACCTCTCCGTGTTCAATGGGATTCATCGTCCCGGCGTCAATATTGATATAGGGGTCTATTTTAATGGTTTGGACCTTGAATCCCTGGCTTTTTAAAATAAAGCCCAAGGAAGAAGTGGTAATACCCTTGCCTATTCCCGACATTACTCCTCCAGAAATAAATATGTATTTTGTTTTCATAATCAACTAAAAACACCGGCTATTAAGCCAGTGTTCTTTTTACTCTTCTTCGGCGGTTTCCTGGTCTCCACCTCCGCCTTCAATGACTATTATTTTTATTTCCGCCTCCAAATTATGGCCGAATTTTATCTTGATTGGGTACTCTCCCAGTTTCCCTATCGGTTCTTCCAGTTTCACTTGGTCTTTTTTAAGCTCATAGTCAATTTCTTCTTTTAAGGCCTTGATAATGTCTTTTTCGGAGATCTTTTTAAAAAGCTGGTCCTTTTCTCCTACCTTAACGGGGATTTCAATTTCTTCGCCGTCAATTTTGGAAACTATTTCTCCTATTTTCTCTAGTTCTTCTTTGGCCTTCTCTTCCCTTTCCTTCTCCATTTCCCCAGCCCATTTTATGCTGTTCTCGTCAGCCAGTTTGGCCAGCTTTCTGGGAATGAGAAAATTCCTGGCATATCCGTCAGCCACATCTTTTATTTCATATTTTCCTCCCAGTTTTTCAATATTGTCCAAAAGAATAATTTTCATACTTACTATTATATAGAAGAAAAATAAGATGACAAGGGTTTAGATAATTTCTTCAAAAACTTCCAGCGCCTTTTCCAGTTGCTTGTCTTTTTTATCCAGATAATCCTCCTCGGTCATTTCCACTTCTACATCCGGCTCCAATCCTTCGTCCCTTATGGAATGCTTGCTGGGGGTAAGCCATTCGGAGACGGTTATCTTAATGGAAGAATTATCGTTGAGATTCATCTGCTCCTGAACCGAACCCTTGCCGAAAGACTTCTCTCCCACAAGTTTGGCTCCTTTATTGTCCCTTAAAGCTCCGGCTAAGATTTCCGCTCCTGAAGCGCTGCCCTTGTTGATTAAAACAACAATTGGATATTCAGAGAATATTCCCGGTCCCGAAGAGGTAAAAGATTCTTCTTTGGAGCCGGTTTTCTGCCAAACAATAATTTCTCCTTTCTCCAGGAACCAGCCGGCTACATTTTCAGCCACGTGAAGGTAGCCTCCGGGATTGTTCCGCAAATCCAAAATAATTCCTTTGGCCGAAGAATTTAAGATGTCTCTAATCTCATCTCTGAGCTCTTTGTTTAAAATCTTGTTGAACTGATACATTTTAATGTAGGCTACCGGAGTCCCCTGCTCCGTTTCCTTTATTTCAAACTTAAAAGTGGGAATTTTAATAACCTCCCTGACCAAGGTAATATTTTTCGGTTCATCCCAGCTCTTTCGATTCACCAAAAGAGTAACTTCGGTTCCTTCCGGTCCCCTTATAAGCTGGACTGCTTCATCTATGGGCATATCTTTAATTGTTATATCATCCACTTTTAAAATCTTGTCTCCCGGCATTAAATCAGCTCTCTGGGCGGGAGTGTTTTCCAAGGGGCTGACCACAGTTAATATTCCTTCCTTAACGGTTATTTCCATGCCCACTCCTTTATATTTTCCGGAAAGCTCTCTTTCAAATTCCTCGGCTTCTTTGGGAGCGAAAAAAGCGGTATAGGGGTCATCGAGGCTGGAAATCATCCCCTTGATCGCTCCGTAAATCATTTCCTGGTAATCAATATCCTTTTGATAAAGAAAGTCATTTTCTATTCTGTTCCAGGCTTCCCAAAAGACAGAGAAGTCATTTTTTTCCGACTGGGTGTTTTCCAGATATTCCGGAGCTTTGGTTAGAATACTTTGCTCCCCTTTTTTAAAGCCAAAATTATAGCTCAAGAAAAGAAGAAGTATTATCACTATTAAAGAAAGTATTTTTATTGTTTTATTCATAGTTTAATTTCTTCGCCCAATAATTTCTCCAGAGAATCTCTCCATTCTTCATTTTTCTCCAGAGCTGTTTTAGCTATTTCTCTGGCTTTCTCCGGATCATTTAAGGTTTTAGCAAGGTTAATCCCCTGGCTATAGTTAATGAGACGGCCCGGATATTTAGCTATTCTTTTCAGGGACATTTCCAATCCTTCTCTCAGAATCTCTTCCCCTTTCTCATCTTTACCGCAGGCTTTAGCTGCTTGGGCAGCAATCCCATAAGAGGAGAGATAGCGGGGTTCCGCTTCAATCGCCTTTTCTACATATTCAACAGCTTTATCAAATTCCCCTTTGTAGAGAAGAACCTGGGAAAGCTCCCAATAGCTCTGCTGATTTCCGGGAGACAATTCAAGAAGCTTTTGGGCATAATCATAGGCAATAGGAAGTTTAGAATGATCAGCTAAAACATAATAATTGTAAATTCTGGACAGTTGAAGCATGCTACGATATTCCAGAGGCGATTGCTTTTCCGTTTTTTTCAAAATAGATATAGCATAGTTAAGTTCTTTTTGGGCCTCTTCAGCCGAAATATTTCCTTCATTATTTTTAACTTTATTCTTGGACTCCCTGGCAAAAAACTCCCTGATTTGATAACGACCCACCGCTGAGCTATTCAAGGCTTTTTCGTAATATTCAATCCTCTGCTCGCTGTTTTGAGCTCCCAAAGCCCTTATCACATAGTGGTCTGTTTTCAAGGGCTGAATGACAAAAGCGAAAATTGAGAAAAGAAAGACTAAGACAATTGTTGTTTTGAAAGAGCTTCTCTCTTTAGCGATAACTTCCCTGTTTTCTTTCTTATTGGACAAAGATCCGACAAAAGCCAAAACCAAAACAAACATCATCAAACTGCCGATCATATCAAAAACGGTTAAATTCTGAATAAAGTAAGCTAAAGGGATAACTAAAAAAAGAGCGAAAGTCCAAAAGTTAATTTCTTTTTCCTTTAAATATTTCCTTATCAAAAGATAGAAAAAAGATAGAAACAATCCCAGATAAGCCAACAAGCCCAGGATTCCGGTCATAGAAAGATTATCGGTGACAATGTTATGAGATCGGTCAAACCAAATTTCCGTTCCGCATTCTCTGACAAAAAGACAGGGATTGAAGTAATGAGGAAAAGCAACAGTATAGTTTTCCGGGCCCCAACCGAGAAGCGGTTTTTCCTGGAAAGCTTCCAGGGCAATATTCCAGTTTATAACTCTGGCTAAATTCACTTTTTCAATAAAAAGATTCTGAACAAAACTTCCTTCAACAAAAAGAAGAACTACGGCGCTAAGACCGGCTAAAAGAGTTACTGCCAGAACAACTTTTGAAGCTGTCTTCAATAGAGAAGATTTAGGTTTGAAACAAAGCCAAAGAAGGCCCAAAAGAGCCAATCCTCCCAAGAGGGATATGGTAGCCGCCCGGGCTCCGGCTAGGTGGATTATCGGAGCAATAATTAGAAAACCAATCAAGGAATATATTTTCCAGCCCCAGTTTTTAAATTGGGAAAAAAGCCAAAGAGC
>CAYPCL010000012.1:0-13127 GCA_964409215.1 uncultured Candidatus Saccharibacteria bacterium
ATATCCCTTGTTTATGTTGAATCTGTTTTTGATCAATAATATCAAATATTTTTTTGGCGCTGATTTCCTTCCACTTCTGGCCGTTTCGGGGATTAACTAAACTATATTTTTTATCCTGGCGGACTCTTTCCATAAAATCATCGGTGACAGCCACGGAAATATTGAAATTGGAAAGTTTTCCTTCTTCGTGCTTGACCTTGATAAATTCAAGAATATCGGGATGATCAATCCTTAAAATTCCCATATTGGCTCCCCGGCGCTTCCCCCCTTGTTTTATTACTTCGGTAGTAGCGTCAAAAACAGTCATAAAACTGACCGGACCCGAGGAAACCCCGGTGGTTGACTTAACCATATCACCTTTCGGCCTCAATCCGGAAAAACTAAAACCTGTTCCTCCTCCCGACTTATGAATTAAGGCGGTGTTTTTTACGGATTCAAAGATATCTTCCATTGAATCACCAATCGGCAGAACAAAACAAGCCGACAATTGTTGGAGAAGATTGCCGGCATTCATCAAAGTCGGTGAATTAGGGAGAAATTCCAAAGAAACCAGCATTCTGTAAAAGGATTCCTCCAATTCAAATAGTTTTTCTTCGGGAATATCCAGTTGATAATTTTTTTCAGCAGCAGCAATATTTCTGGCTACCCTCTTAAAAAGTTCCTGGGGAGTTTCCATAATTTTTCCTTCCTCGTTTTTCCTCAAATATCTTGACTCCAGAACAATTAAGGAGTTGGGGCTTAATTTGGTTTTCACCCGGTTATTCAAAAGCCACCATTTGGCCTCCCTGATTTCCGTTCTCTTCTGCCGATACATATGGTAGCTTTCGGCTACTTCTTCAAAGCCTTCTTTTTTTAAAACTTCCTCAACTTTATCCTGAACCTGTTCCACCTCCGGAATTTTTCTTGAAAAATCTTCATTCAAAAATAAAAGCACCTTCTCGGAGAGATCAGGAGCTTTTGATTTATCGGCTCCGACTGAAATTAGAGCCTTAGTGACAGCATTGGTTATTTTAGAAGGGTCGAAATCAACTATTCGGCCGTCTCTTTTTCTTAATTTAATAATTTTATTTTCAACCATATTGGAATTATTTTAACAAACAAAAAAAATCTAAGCAAACTCCAAAAAATCAACATTAAAAGGATGTCCTACTGACAATTTTCCACAGTTTCAGCTGCCTTTTGAAATTTTATTCCACTCCGGTGGCAATTAAGGTCACTTTTATTTCTCCCTTGGGCATTTTCTTGTCTTCGGAAACGCCAAAAGAAACTTTTGTCTTCCGGTCGGTTATTTTCTTGATAAAATTAGCTACTAAATTCACTTCGTTAAGAGAAACTTCTCTTCCCGTTATATTGAATAGAACCCCTTTGGCTTTCTTGGGAACATAATCAAGAAAGGGAGACTGAAAAGCTCTGCTTACCGCCGCAATCGCCCTCTGTTCTCCTTTGGTTTTCCCTACTCCGAAAATTGTCTTCCCGGAATTCTTGAGTATTTCCTCCAAATCGGCGAAATTAATACTGATAATCCCGGAAAGGGAAAGAAGACTGGAAACTCCCTCCAGTGATTCCAAGAGAGCGCTGTCGGCATTCAGAAAAGCTTCTTCAACCGAAGTTTTCTTGCCGGCATCCTTTAAAACTTTGTCATTGGGTATAATCAAATAGGAATCAACATTCTTTTTAAGCTGATCCAAGCCCTTGTCGGCCAATCTTTTCCTTAGGGAACCCTCAAAAGAAAAAGGCAAAGTGACAACTGCCACAGTTAAAATATTCAATTCCTTGGCCAATCTGCCTAATGTTGATATTACCGAAGAACCGGTTCCTCCCCCCATTCCGCAAGTAAGAAAAATTATATCCGCCCCTTTTAAAATATTTTTTAACTCTTCTTGGCTTTCTTTGGCTGCCCGCTGGCCTAAATTCCAATTCATTCCCGTTCCCAAACCTTCTGTTACTTTTCGGCCTATTAAAATTTTGTTGGGAGAAGAACATTTATTCAAAGCTTGAGCGTCGGTATTAACCGCAAACAATTCCACATCCTTAAAAGGTTTTTTACTGAGCCGGGAAATTGTGTTTCCCCCCGACCCTCCAACTCCTATTACTTTAATTTTCATAGCCATAATTAAGGTAGAAAAATTCTAATTAAATTCCTTATTTTCTCCAAGAACCAGCTTAAAGCTCCGCTTCGGCTTCTTCTGGGATCCTCTGGAGAATCAAAGCCGAAGAGAAGCAAACCGGCGGAAACTGAAAACCTTGGGTCTTCAAGGTTGCCCATCCCCTTGGGACCCGAAACAATTGAAGGAAGTTCAAATTTCTTTTTGGCAAAATCAACAATACCGGGAAGGAGAGCTCCGCCTCCGGTTAAAACAACTCCTCCGGGGAGAATATCGTTTTTAGATATTTTTTTCAATTCCTTTTTAGTTTCGGTGAATATTTCGGAAACTCTTACATTTATTATATCTTTTAAAAAGCTTTTGGAAAAGGAAATGCCTTTTTCGCTAATTTCCACTTTTTTCTTTCCTTTTTTTGATTTACTAAGCCCGAGATAGCCGAATTCTTTTTTGATATTTTCGGCCGTTCTTATCTCCGCCCTCAAACCAATGGCAATATCATTGGTAATATTGGCGGCTCCAGCCGGAAAAATGGAAAATTTAATTAACTTCCCCTTACTGAAAACGGCTAAAGAGGTGGTTCCCGCTCCGATATCCAGGACCGCTGTCCCCAGTTCTTTTTTTTCGGAGCTTAAAACAGCTTTAGCCGAGGCCAAAGGCGAAGGAATTATTCTTTCAATTTCTATATCTGATTCCAAAAAAGCCTCCTCTAACTTTTCCAAAACCGGAGAGAAGACATAAACTAAAAGAGATTTTACTTCCAAGCGGGTTCCTTCCAGGCCCAAGGGTTCCTTCAAGATACTTTCTCCGTCAACAATAAACTCCTGGGGGATAACTTCTAAAATATCCTTATTGGAAGGGAGGCTTACCGCCTGGGCATTTTGAAGAACTCTTTCAATGTCTTCCCGAGAAATTTTTTGATCAGCCCGGGAAACAGAGACAACTCCCCGACTTTCCATTACATATGTATGGGGACCTCCTAAATTAACCAGGGCTTTTTTTATTTTCTTGCCCAATGTCTTTTCGGCTCTCTTTTTAACCAGAGTAATTTTTTCAGCCACTTTCCGGGGATCATAAATTTCTCCCTTTCTCACTCCTTCCAGATGAGAAGCTTCTTCTTTAACGAGTATATTTAAAGGGGAAGAAGCCGATTCTTTCTCTCCAACCAAAAGCTTGACTGAGCTGGTCCCGATATCTATAGCTGCCAGGATTTTTTTAGACATAAAATTTAATTCACATTCTTATTCTACCAGAAATTCCATTAAAATAAAAACAATTAAGCTTTGGACTTAATTGTTAATAATTTTTTTAAATCTTTCCCATTTTTTTCAGCTTCTCAATCTCCTTTTTCTTTCTTTCTCTTCTCAAGGCGGATTTTTTCCGGAGATTTTTGCTTTTGGGTCTTTGATAATATTTTTTCTTTTTTACTTCAAATAAAATACCGCTCTTTTTAAGTTTAAGAGTGAATCTTCTTAAAAGCCCTTGAGAGCTTTCCCTGGGTTGTCTTTTTACTTTTAAGGGCATTTTATATCATCGCCGGCCAGAAAATGAAGGTGGAGATGATCAATCATTTGGCCTCCTTCTCTGCCGACATTAAAAACCAGCTTGTAACCTTTAATATTCTTTCGTTCGGCGATTTCCTTGGCTATTTTAATTAAATTACTTGCTACTGATTCAGCTCCTTTTTCTCTTACCGATTCTACATGTTTTTTGGGAATTATCAAGTAGTGAACCGGGGCTTTGGGATTAATGTCTTTAATAACCACAATCTCTTTTGTTTCTTCAACCAAATCCGCTTCTTTCTCTCCTTTTATAATTTCACAGAATAAGCAATTCATTTTATCCTTTTTTTAATTTCCCTGATTATTTTATCCAGGGGAATTTTTTTCTGCTTTCCGGTTTTCATATCTTTCAAGATAATCTTATTGTCTAAAATTTCCTTTTGGGCCATTATTATCACATATCTTATCCCTAAATTACTGGCTCTCTTAAGCTGGGTGGAAAGAGAATTCTTATGAAGAGATTCCACTATCTTAATCTTAGCTTTCCGGAAATCTTCCATTAATCTCAGGGCCTTTCTTTTGGGGAGTTTGCCCACTTGAGCCAGAAAAACATTAGCTTTAGATAAAGCACGCATTTTTTTGCCTTCTTTTTTCATTAAGCTTACTATTCTTTCAATTCCAGCTGCTCCGCCGCAAGCAGGAGTTTCTTTACCCCCTAAAAGCTCGACTAATTCGTCATATCTTCCTCCTCCGACTAAAGTGCCTTCATTCTCTTCAGAGCCAGGGATAATTTCAAAAACGGTTTTAGTGTAATAATCCAAGCCCCGAACCAAGCGAGGGTTGAGATTGTAGGGCAGTTGAAGTTCGTCCAAAGTTTCCAAGACATTTTTAAAGTGTTTATGGCAATATTTGCAAAGATAATTCAAAGTTTGGGGAGCTTGGTTGACTATTTCCCGGCACTTTTCATTCTTACAGTCAAAAATTCTCAAAGGATTGGTTTTTAATCTTCTTTTGCAGTCGGGGCACAAAAATCTTTGTTTTTTCTTGAGAAAATTAAGAAGAATTTTATTATAGTGGGGACGGCAGCTCCTGTCACCAATGCTGTTTATTTCAATAACTAAATTTTTAAGGCCCAGCTCCTCTAAAATGGTATAAAACATTAAAATAATTTGAGCATCTACGATCCAGGATTCTGACCCGATACTTTCAAAGCCGAACTGGTGCAACTGGCGGTATCTCCCCGCCTGAGGCCGTTCATGTCTGAAGAAAGGGCCGAAATACCAGAGCTTGACCGGCTTCGGCAAACTTTCCATTCCCCTCTCCAGATAAGCCCTGACTACGGAAGGAGTTCCCTCCGGCCGGAGAGTAAGCTGTTTTCCTCCTTTGGTTTTTAAATTATACATTTGTTTCTGGACAATCTCGCTATCCGATCCGGTTCCCTTTTTAAACAACTCGGTTGATTCCAAAATAGGAGGCTCTATTCTTTCAAAACCGCAGAATTCGGCCACTTTCCCGCATTTCTTTCTAATTTTGTCAAAATATCTCAAATCTTCGTTGATTAAATCCCTCATTCCTCTTGGTGTTTGAAATTTTGACATATTAATAACTGGGTTTTTCAATTATGATATCCTGAAGATAAAAAGGTCTGATTAAAGCCCGTCCGATAATATGGCCTTCCGCCAAAGGGCCCCAATTGCGGGAATCAAAGGAATGGCTTCTATTGTCTCCCATGACAAAATACTGATTCTCGGCTATTTTAAATTCCCGGCCGTTTTTGAGAAAATCCGGGGAATCAATATAGTTTGATTCATTGAGGCAGAATTCCTCCTTTGACTGGCTGATAATTTTCAAACAATCATCGGTTAAAACCAATCTTTCTCCGGGCAAACCGATTATCCTTTTAATAAACTTTTCCGAAGGATTGGCCGGATAACGAAAAATAATTACTTCTCCCCTTTCCGGCTCCCGGAAACGGTAGCTTAATTCATCAACGATAAGATATTCTCCATCGTGGAAATTCGGCTCCATAGAAATTCCTCTGACAATAAAGGGCTGGAAAATAAAGTATCTGATGGGAATAACTATGGCCAAAGCCAGAATTACAAACTTGATTATTTCCCAAAAAAAAGATATTCCTTTATTAAGAGACATATTAAAAAAGTATAGCAAAGTTTTAAAGTCAGAGCAAGGGTGATATAATTGTTATTGAATATGATTTTAATCGCCGGACTGGGAAATCCCGGAGAAAAATTCAAGGGAACCAGGCACAATATCGGTTTTGAAATAATTGATCATTACCGAAGGGAAAATCATTTTCCCGATTTTCAGTTAAAAAAGAAAAGTCTTCTTTCCTCTCAAAACAACGTTCTTCTGGCTAAGCCCCAAACCTTTATGAATTCTTCGGGGAAAGCTGTTAAAAAACTTTCCTCTTATTTTGAAATTGAAAGAATAATTGTTGTCCACGACGACTTTGATCTTAATCTCGGAGAAATCCGCATTTCCAAAAACAGAGGATCGGGAGGACACAAGGGAATAAATTCAATAATAACCGAATTGGGAAATGATTTTACAAGGGTAAGAGTGGGAATAAAGCCGGAAAAGAAGATTGATAACTTGGAAAAGTTTGTTCTTAAGAAGTTCAAAAGGAAAGAGAGAAAACTTTTAAAGCCGGTTTTGGAAAGGGGAAAAGAGATTTTAGATACGATAATTAACGAAGATTCCGATAAAGCAATGAACCGCTTTAATTGACAATTCTCAATTTCTTTTTTATTATAGAAAACTAAATATGAAATTAATCATAGTGGAGAGCCCGACAAAGAGCAAAACCATAGAAAAGTTCCTGGGCTCCCCTTATAAAATAGAATCTTCCTACGGACATGTTAAGGATCTTCCCAAAAAAAAACTTGGGGTTGATCCGGAAAACAACTTCAAAGCTGACTACATAGTTCCCCCTAAGGCAAAGGATAATATAGGGAAGTTAAAGAAAGCGGTTCAGAAAAGCGGGGAGGTTATTTTGGCTACGGACGAAGACAGAGAAGGAGAAGCGATTGCTTATCATTTGAGCGAGGTTTTAGATTTGGACCAGGCCAAAAGAATTGTTTTTCATGAAATTACCAAGAAAGCCATCAAAGAAGCTCTTCTCTCCCCCCGGAAAATTAATATGGATTTGGTTGAAGCCCAGCAGGCAAGAAGAATATTGGACAGACTGGTCGGCTATAAGCTTTCTCCTCTTCTCTGGAAAAAAATCATGAGGGGGTTGTCGGCCGGCCGGGTTCAATCGGCAGCCGTCCTTTTAATAGCGGAAAGGGAAAAAGAAATAGAAAAATTCAAGCCGGAGGAGTATTGGACCATTGAAACTCTCTTAGCCAAAAAAAAGGAATTTAAAGCTCTCTTAATTGAGAAAAACAATAAAAAAATATCAAAGATAAAAAACAGCCAAGAAGCGAAAAAGATAACCGAGGATTTGAAAAAACTTGATTATAAGGTAGAAGAGGTGAAGAAAAAAGAAATTAAAAGAAACCCCCTTCCTCCTTTTACAACCAGCACCCTTCAGCAGGAGGCCTGGAATAAAATGCGTTTCTCGGCTAAAGCCACTATGATAACCGCTCAAACTCTTTATGAAAAAGGATATATAACCTATCACAGAACCGACTCTTTCAATCTTTCCAAATCAAGCCAGGAAACAGCCAAAAAACTCATAATAAAAGATTTCGGAGAAAAGTACTGGCCCGGTTATCCGAGAAATTACAAAACAAAATCAAAATCAGCCCAGGAGGCCCATGAAGCCATAAGGCCGACTTCCCCGAAAAAAAGACCCGGTGATTCAAAATTAAACAGCCGCCAGAATAATCTCTATAAACTAATTTGGCAGAGATTTGTCGCTTCTCAAATGAGCCAAGCTCGTTTCGATTCCTCCCGAGTCAATATCAAAGCTGGAGATTATACTTTAAGAGCTAGTGGTCAAACTTTAAAATTTGACGGCTTTCTAAAAGTTTATCCCCTGAAAACCAAAGAAACCAAACTTCCTTCTCTTGAAAAAGGCGACCAATTGAAACTCAAAGAAGTTGCGCCCTTGCAGCATTTTACCCAGCCACCGGCCAGATACAACGAAGCTTCTCTGGTTAAGACCTTGGAAAAAGAAGGTATCGGCCGGCCTTCAACCTACGCTTTAATAATTGACACTATTCAAAGAAGAAATTATGTCCGGAAAAATGAAGAAAAAAGGTTTGAACCGACCGAAATCGGAAAGAAGGTCAACGATCTTTTAGTCAGACATTTCCCTGCTGTTGTTAATTTGAAATTCACCGCTGAAATGGAAAAAAAACTTGATAAAATCGCCCAGGGAAAAGCAAAGTGGACTGATGTTCTTAAAAGATTCTACCAGCCCTTTATTAAAAACTTAAAAAATAAGGAAAAGGAAATAACCAAGGTTGACCTGACTGAAAAAGTTAAAGAAAAATGCCCCGAATGCGGAGCTCCCCTCTTAATTCGCTGGGGAAGATTTGGAAGATTTTACGCCTGCTCCAATTTTCCTAATTGTAAATACACCCGATCGCTGGAAAAACCCAAATTGGGAGTAAAGTGCCCCAAATGTAAAAAGGGGGAATTGATTGAAAAAAGAACTGGCAAGGGAAAGATTTTTTACGCTTGCAATCAATATCCCCAATGTGATTACGCTCTCTGGGATAAACCCACCGGAGAAAAGTGTCCCCGGTGCAAATCCCTGCTGGTGAAAAAGGGAAAAAGTATTAGTTGTTCCAAAAAAGATTGCAACTACAAGAAAAAAAAGTAAAATAACTATTAAGCCGCGGTGGCGGAATTGGAATACGCTTACGACTCAAAATCGTATGGGCTTGTCCCATGTGGGTTCGACTCCCACCCGCGGCATTGACAAAAATAATAAAAAGCATATAATAACAAAAGAACCTCCTTCATATAAAAACCCCGACAGCTAAATAACTTATTTAAAAAACAAATCGTATTTTAAAAGCTGTTGGGGTTTTTGCTATTCTAAGACAAAATTAATCAATTTATCCTTTAAGAAAACGGTCTTTTTAATTTTCTTTCCTTTAATCCACTTCTTTACCTTTTCCCTCTCTAAAATTATTTTCTTTACTTCTTTTTCTTGGAGCCCTTTTTTTAATTCCAGCTTGTCTCTGACTTTTCCGTTTAGCTGGACGATAAAAGTCACCTTTTCCTCGGTTATCAATTTTTCATCATAGGCCGGCCATTTCCCCAGAAAGATACTCTCCTTATGACCGAGTTTCTGCCATATTTCTTCAGCTAAATGAGGGGCAAAAACCGAAAGAAGAATTAAAAATCTCTCAAAAATGCTCTTGGCCGTTTTTTTCTTTTTTTCCATTTCTCTGGCCATAACCATCAGTGAAGAAACAGCTGTATTGAATTTGAAATTTTCTATGTCCTCCCCGGTTTTTTTAATCGTCTTTTGAAGAATTTTTTCCAATTCCCCGTCTTCTTCCTTCTCTTCAACTCTTTTTGAAATATCCCAAACTTTATTTAAGAACCTTTCCACTCCGACAATCCCCTGGTCATTCCAGCTTCCTCCTTGGTCAAAGGGAGCTAAAAAGAGAACATAAGTTCGAAAAACATCAGCTCCGTATTTTTCAACATAATCATCGGGAATAACAATATTGCCTTTTGATTTGGACATCTTTTTCCCATCCTCGGCCAAAATCATCCCTTGATGATTAAGCTTGGAAAAGGGCTCCTCAAAATTAATTAAACCTTGATCATAAAGAACCCTGTTGATAAATCTGGCGTAAAGAAGATGGAGGCAGGTATGCTCGGCTCCTCCGCAATATTGGTCAACCGGCAACCATTTTTGGGCTAATTTCTTATCAAAAGCCACTTCTTTTAAGCGAGGGGAGAGAAATCTCAAGTAATACCAGGAAGAGCAGACGAAAGTATCCATTGTTTCAGCGCTTCTCTCAGCTTTCCCTCCGCACTTGGGACATTTAACTTCTATAAACTCCCTATTTCGAGCCAAAGGAGACTGGCCGTCTTCAGTCGGTTTGAAGTTATCCAGCTCGGGTAGTTTAACCGGAAGATTCTCATCCAGAACTTCTCCGCATTTGTCGCAGTAAATAATGGGAATCGGAGCCCCCCAGTAGCGCTGGCGGGAGATAAGCCAATCTCTCAGCTTATAGCTTGTCTCTTTTCGGCCTAAATCTTTTTCCTCCAGCCATTGAGTAATTTTCTCAATAGCTTCTTGGGGTTTCAAGCCATTGAAACTGCTTGAATTTATCAGCTTCCCCTCTTCAATATCACAATAGGCCTTCTTTTCAAGATCGCCTCCCTTAATAACGGGAATTATTTTCAAGCCATATTTCTTGGCAAAATCCCAATCTCTTTGGTCATGGGCCGGAACAGCCATAATCGCACCTGTTCCGTAACCGCTTAAAACATAATCGGCCGTGAAAACGGGGATTTCTTCTTTAGTCGCCGGATTAAGAGCTTTAATCCCCTTCAATTCAACTCCTTCTTTTTCTCTCTTAAGATTTGACCTCTCAAATTCCGTTTTCCTCCGGCTTTGTCCAATGTAATTTGAAACCTCCTTCCAATTTTCAATATCATCTTTCAACTCATCTAAAAGAGAATGTTCCGGAGATAAAACCATAAAAGTAACTCCGAATAAAGTATCGGGGCGGGTGCTAAAAACCTCCAGTTTTTTATTGCTTGATTTAAGTTTAAAAAAAATTCTGGTTCCCTCCGATTTACCTATCCAGTTCTTTTGCATGGTTATTGTATTTTCCGGCCAATCTAATTTTTTATGACCCTCCAAGAGCTGATCGGCATAATCGGTTATCTTGAAAAACCATTGTTTTAATTTTTTCTGCTGGACTTCGCTGTCACATCTCTCGCACTTCCCTTCCTTTACCTGCTCATTGGCCAGAACCGTTTTACAGGAAGGACACCAGTTAACCGGAGCTTCTTTTCTTTCCGCCAAACCCGCTTTATAGAGAAGGCTGAATATCCACTGGGTCCATTTATAGTATTCCGGAGAGGAAGTGTTGATTTCCTTTTTCCAGTCATACATAAAGCCCATTTTTTTCAGTTGCTTTTTACCGAAATCAATATTCTCCCGGGTGCTTTTTGCGGGATGAATTCCTTTTTTAATCGCATAATTTTCGGCTGGCAGACCAAAGGCATCATAACCCATGGGCTGAAAAACATTGAATCCCTTCAGTCTCTTATAGCGGCCGAAAACATCATTGCCGCTGTAATTGTAAACATGGCCAATGTGAATTTTAGAGCCCGAGGGATAAAAAAACATAGCCAGATTGTAAAATTTGGTTTTTTTATCATTATTTAAGTCGCAGGAGTTTATCTTTTCCTCCTCCCAATATTTCTGCCATTTTTTTTCTATTTTTTGGAAGTTATAGCCCATATAAGAGTTATCTTAATATTTTTTTAGTTTCTCTTCAAGAAAAGCTTCCGAGCATTTTGACTGGTTGATTCAGCTATTTTTTCCAATTTTTCTTCCTTAATTTCAGCAATTTTACCGCCAATATATTTTAGAAATTTAGGTTCATTCCTTTTCTTTTCAGCTTGAGGAGGGGTTAAGTAGGGAGCGTCGGTTTCCAAGAGCATTCTTTCCAAAGGGCATCTTTTAATTATTTTCTCTAAATTCAATTTATAAATTATTCCATTGAATCCCAAATAAAAACCTTTAGCCAGATATTTCTCGGCTTGACCTATGTTGCCGGTAAAACAATGGATCACTCCTTGAAGATTGAAATCTGAGATAATCTCAATTAATTCATTGTGAGCTTTTCGGCAATGAAAAACCACCGCTAGATTTAATTCTTGGGCCAATTTAATTTGTTCCAGCAGAATCCTTTTTTGATTCTTTCTTTCAGAATAGAAATCCAATCCTATTTCTCCAATAGCGACAACTTTATCAGATTGAGCCATCTCCTTGTACCTCTTGTAATCAAAACCTTCTTCTCTATTCAAAGGATGAAGACCGATAGCTGCATAAATTCCTTCTCTATGGGATTCGGCAATCTCCACGGCTTTCCGGGAAGTTTGATAATTAGTTCCGACATTGATTATAGAAAGACCTTCTTTCAAAGATCTTCTTATAACTTCCTCCCTGTCTTCATCAAAATCCTCAAAATTCAAATGAGCATGAGTATCAAAAAACATAATTTAAGTTTAACAGATTAATTTTTAATAAAAAGGGACCTCTTAAAAGAGAGGCCCTGAACCTGGTCGGTTCAACTCTTTAGAATTTCAAGCGGGGAAAGAGTGGTCTTACTTTTTCCTCCAAATTGGCGTACTTTTCTATTTTCTCCACTGTTTCCGGAAGAAAAGGTTTTAAAAGCCGGCTAATTTCCTTTAAGAGGAAGAGAAGGTCGGCTAGAACTTGTTTGCTGTCTTCACCCCCTTCCCAAGGTTTTTTCTTTTCAATGTATTTGTCGCAGAAACTAATCAACTTAAAGATTTCGGCCAGTGCTTCATTGAATTTAAACTCTTCCAAGTATTGGAGACAATCTTTTTTTGTTTGCTCCGCTCTTTTTTTAATGTTGGCATCCGGCTTTCCCGGTTTTATTTTTTCGGTCATTTTAATAACTCGGGAAACCAAATTTCCAAGCCCTTTGGATAAATCATCATTATATCTGTTCTCAAATTTTTCCAAAGTGAAATCTCCATCCCGAAAAGGAGATATTTCTCTTAAAAGATAGTATCTGAGAGGATCAGTTCCGTATTTTTCCACAATTTCAAAAGGGTTGACTGTATTGCCTGAGCTTTTTGATATTTTTTTCCCGCCCGTGGTAATAAATCCGTGAACTAAAATTTGTTTTGAGGTTGGAAGACCCGCCGACATTAACATTGCCTGCCACATAGAAGATTGCTGGCGGAGATTATCTTTACCGGCAACTTGAATTCCAGGCCAAAAATCATTGAACTTACCCATTTTTTCCGGCCAACCAAGGCAGGAAATATAGTTTACTAAAGCGTCAAACCATACGTAGACAGTATGCTTATCATCGCCGGGTACGGGAACTCCCCAGGGCATTTTTTCCCTTAAACGAGATATGCTAAAATCCTCTAATCCTCCTTCAGTAAATTTAATTATTTCATTCAGCCTGAAATCCGGTAAAACAAATTCCGGATTATCTTTATAAAGTTTGAGCAATTTATCTTGATATTTTGAATAGCGAAAAAAATAATTTTCTTCCTTAATAATTTCTAATTCCTTATTGGGATGAAGGGGGCAACGGCCATTTTCCAATTCTGACTCTGTTTTTTCCATCTCGCAACCAATGCAATATTTAACCTTATAGTCCTTCTTGTAAATATCTCCGTTGGCTTCACACCTTCTCCAAAACTCCTGAGCTGCTTTAATGTGATGAGAATCAGTTGTTCGAATAAAATTATTGTAGCTTAAATTTAGGGCTTCTTTTAATTTATTGAACTTGCCAGCGTATTTGTCGCAGTATTCCTGGGGATTTTTTCCTTCTTCTTGAGACTTGCGATAGATTTTCAGACCATGTTC
>CAYPCL010000013.1:0-12184 GCA_964409215.1 uncultured Candidatus Saccharibacteria bacterium
AAAGTTAGAAAATCCATATTTTTATTATAGCAGAAAAAAATTCATTTAAAAGATTGACAAAGATTTTCTAATCTGCTATTTTAAAAATAGTACTTTTTTCTTATTTGCCCGGGAGAAGCGTCTTTTAAAAAATTCCTTCTTTCTTTTTTAATATAAATGCTTCTCTCGGGTTTTTATTGACAAGAATTATTTAATTTGCTATTCTCAAGCTAGTACTTTTTATGCTCAACGCCCGAGAGAAGTTTTTCTTTGTAATCTCTCCCCCTTTGGAAAAAAAATTTCTCTCGGGCTTTTTTTATTCGTATTTTTTACTATAATTAATAATATGAAAAGAAAACTTTTAATAATAGGAATAATTATTGTAATTTTTATCTTCCTTTCGGGGATCGGTCTGGGTTATTTTTATTCCCGAAAAAGCGAAGGAGATGAGCAAATATATTCCGCCTTCACGACTGAGGTCTATGAAAAGATAAAAAATAACTATTGGGAAGAGATAACCGATGAAGAGCTGAGCCGGCTGTTCAAACTGGGAGCGGAGAAAATAACCGGGGAAGTCCAGGTTATTGAGGAAAAAAACAAAGAAGGAATTAAAAAATTAGTTGAAAAAATTATTAAAAACAAAGAGGAAAAAGAAGAAATAACTTCAAAACTTTCCAGTATAGTTTTAGCTAATTTAAAGCCAATGGGCCGGAGCGCTCTCTATACCGAAGAAAAGAAAGAAGAACTTGTTCAAAGGGTAAATAATATAGATTCGGAAACCGGAGAGAAAAAATCAACTGTCAGCTCTAAAATAGCAAGTTATCAGGAATCTCCCCAAGGAACACTTAACCCTAAAACAGCCTATATTAAAATAAGTAGAATTTCTCCAACCACTTTTGAGGAATTTAAAGAAGAAGCCTCCAAGATAGATATAAAGGGAGGGGAAGAACTTGACTCTTTGATTATTGATTTAAGGGGAAATGTCGGAGGATCGGTTGATGTTCTCCCCTACTTTCTCGGCCCCTTTATAGGCAATGACCAATATGCCTACGAATTATACAGCCAAGGGGAAAAGATTCCCTTTAAAACGAAAACGGGCTGGCTTAACAGCTTGGTTAGGTACAAAAAGGTGGTTATTCTCATAGACGGCGAAACTCAATCCTCAGCTGAAGTGCTTGCTTCGGTTCTTAAGAAATACAATGTGGGAGTTCTGGTTGGAACGGTAAGCCGAGGCTGGGGAACCATAGAAAAGGTTTTTCCCTTGGAGAATCAAATCTCTCTGGATAAAAAATACTCCTTATTCCTGATTCACAGCTTGACTCTCCGCCAAGACGGACAGCCCATTGAAGGAAGAGGAGTTAATCCGGTAATAAGTTTGAATGATGAGAACTGGGAAAGGAAATTCTTTTCCTACTTTGAATCCGATAAGCTGATTGAAGCATTAAAAGAAGTTATAGACTAAAACTTTTCAAAAACTGTTCAATATCTTTATTGTCTATTTTTCCGTCTCCCGATAAATCAAGGTTTGTTATTTTATTCCAAAAGGAAAGAATAATCCCCAAATCCCTGACATCTATTGAGCCATCTTCATTTAAATCCAATGAAACAATCCTCTCTCCACAGGCATTGCCTTCGTAAGTCCAGTTGTTAAAATCATAGCTACAATATTGGCCGTCTTTTTTTACGGTCATAATATTATTATCCCATTCCACCAGTTTTCCCTTTTCTTGATCTCCATAACCGTAAGTCGTTTCCATTCGGGGAAAAGGAAAATCGAAAATAGCTTTATTGTTTATAAGGCCGGCTGTCTCATCTCTGCCCTTGATTATGTCCCCCTTGCTGGTTTTAAAGTAAGAAGCTCCCCCAAGTTCAGCGTTATTTAAAACTGCTTCTTTGAAACTGTCGAAGGAAGGATAATCTGCTCCGATAATGGCTGTTTCCAGAGCTTGAGCCCGACCGTTGTTCTTGACAGCTATAGCTGTTTTTCCTTCCTGAAAAAATTTCCAAGAATCTCCGATATAATAATTATTTTTAAAGTAAAATTCAGTATCAGAAGATAATTGGCGGCATTTTAAGCAATTGCCGGTGCATTCTTCATAATCATCAGTATAACGATCCTGAATATCACATAAATCGGGGTTCTTGCCGCTGGAATATTTGTCGGGTTGGACACATTCATAGCTCATTTTGGTACTTAGATAGCTCCCTGTATTTCCACTTTCCCTCCAATCACTTATTGTTTCCTCCTTATATTCCTTTACTTCCAGAGTGTCGGGATAAAACTTTCTGCAATAATCCAATTTATTTACTCCCGCTCCTGAAATGCCGTCGGGATCCGTTTTCCAAACTCCATCTTCGGCATGCTGGTTAACCTTGCCGGACCAAAAAGCAACTCTGGGGAGAGAATCTCCGTAATTGACTTCACAATCCTGATTGGAGCAAAGATCCCCATAACTGCATTTAAAGTTTTCATCTTTAACATTGTAGTAAAAATTTTCTGAGGGCCGGTTGTGAGAACAAATTTGCTCCTTGGTTTCATAAGCTTGGTCAAGTTCATCTTCTCCTCTATCAAAACTGCTGTCTTTGACAATATGAAGATGGGCGCCTCCTCCGATAGTTGTAAAAAGAGCATTTTTATACTGATACATTGGACCAGCTCCCTGGGCTGCCCCCATATTGCAATGGGTAAACCAATTTCCCCAGTAGGGACATTCATCTCCTCCGCCGGCTTTTCTGTCTATCCAAAGCATAAAGGGCTGGCCAGGGAAAGTAGAATTAGGATTGTCATTGGAAGTCAGGTTCAATCTCCAGCCACTGCCGGCTCCTCTGTTGCTATAACCGATGCTACCTCCGCCTAAGTTGTAATATTTAGTAACATAGGTCCATTTTCCAAAATTAGAACCAGGAACAACACCATTATTTTCTTTATGAAGATGCCAATAATTATCGGGTTCATCGCTAATATCGGTTATTTCCTGAATTACCCCGGCTGGGCGATAATCTGTAGTATAAGCTACGGAATCAATTCCGCCGGTACTTAAAAGAGGACCTAGGCCAAGAAGAGGATAAAGATACTCCCCTATTGAAGTGTTACCCCTAACGCTTCCTCTTTGATAATGACGGCCGAATTTTCCGCCGTAATGATTGGCTGAAAAATCCATTCCTAATTCCAACATCATAAAGTCAAGCATTATTTTGGCTCTTTTTTTCATTTCCAGTCCCTCCGGATCAGGCTGGCCATTTAATCTCTTTAAAGGCCTTCCCGATAAATCATAAAGTGTCAAGAGACCATTTACCAATATATCGGTATAAGCTCCATCCATTTCTTCATTAGCGGGTTTTAAGAGACAGGTTTCAAAATAGTTGTATAAAGCATCTCTGGTAAACTCGTAGCTGTTATAGGTCCTGCCTTCTGTTATTCTCTCCCCGGTATAGGGATTGGTCCACCAAATGGGACAGTTACTGCCGCAATAAAAACTAATACTATTATTTTCCAAAGTATGAAGATAACTGACAATGGTTCTAGTGGGCTGGGTTGAACATCCTCCGTCAAAAACTCTGGAGGAAACACCGTAATCATGTTCAGCTCCAGTAAGAGAATTATTAAGCTTATCCAAATCTCCGGAGTAAGGATAACAATTGCCATTGGGGCAAATATCTTCATTAATAATATCCTTATAGGGCGACTGGTAAAGAAGTCTGAGAATACTGTAACCGGCAGTACTGGCCGCCGCTCCAATACTTCCTTCGGCTAATGTTCTTATCTCTCCGTGAGCGGAACGCAGGGCAGGATAACTTCTTTGAGAGGGAATGGAATTAAAATACTTTCCTTTTTCCAGCCAGGCGAAGATATAGGGACGCCCCCATTCGGCATCATCCTCGCGATTATAGTTGTCAGCTACTCTTTGACCGCCGCTTTGCTTATACAAATATCCCCCTGATAATTTCTGGCCCTCTCTTTCTAACCAAGCTTCTTTTCTTTCTTCAAAAGTGGTTGAAGAAAAGACCGGACCGGCAATTAGAAAGATAAGCAATAATAAAACTATTATTTTTCTATAACTCATAACTTAATTTTACCATAGCAAAAAAGCGCTTCAAACAGCTGAAGCGCTTTTCTTTACCTGATTCGATAAGTAATGCTAACCGTTACCCTTATATCGTTCTCGCCGGTTTCAATTTGAGGAGCTTCTTCTCCGCCCTTGCCGGCTATATCGGTCATTAATTCACCCCTGTAATAGGACGGCAGACTGTCGGATTCGCTGAATCTGACAATTTCCCCCAAATTAACACCCAGTTCTTTAGCCAATTCTTTTGCCTTCTTTTTAGCTTTTTCAATTGCTTCTTCCCGGGCCTGCTTTTTAAACTCATCTTTATCATCAACCCTAAAACTGATATTGCCAACCTGATTGGCGCCCTTATCAACCGCCAACTCTATAATTTCCCCTATTCTTCCCATATCTCTCATTTTAACTTGAAGAGTTTGGCGGACTTCATAACCCGCTAAAACCCTTCTGCCGGGATTAGGAGGTATTCTTTCATGCCATTCATATCTTGGATAAATACCAAAGTTAACGGTTTTCAGGTCTTTTTCCTCTATACCCTCTTCTTTCATTGCTTCAATTATGGCATTCATTTTCCCGCTATTTTCCTCCATAGCTTTTTCCACCGTCTTTGCTTCGGTCACCACCGAAAAGGAAACTTGAGCTAAATCGGGTTTAAGGGAAACTTCCCCGAAATCACTCACCCTAATGGTATATTCTTCGCCGATATACTTTCCTTCCTCTATCTTATTCACTATTCCAACCGCAAAGAAAACCGAAAGAATCAGAATAAATAAAGTAAGAACACCTATTAATCCTTTTAAATGGCTGTTGTTAATATTCATTTTTTTAATTTTGTTTTGACCTTTTAATCATAATAACATAAAAACCCATCGTTAATAAACAATGGGTTTTTTATAGTAAGCTTCCCCTATTTCGGGTTTGTGGAGTTCACTTAGCGACTCGCCTAAAATCGCTCTTTTTATTGCTTCGGCAAGCAGTTTTTCCATCGGCAAAATTGTAATCTTATCCCTAAAATTTTTAGTCTTTTTCTCTACTGGAACCGTATTAACAGCCACAATCTTTTTAAATCCCGAGGAAATTAAATTTCCCAGCAGAAACTGGTTGTCGGGAAAATCCTTATTCTCCAGAATAGGATGAATGAAAAACATTGAGACTGATTTTGGATTCTCTTTCTTTACCAATTCCATATCCCTGACAGAAGTTCCGCCAGTAAGAACCTCGTCGTCAAACATTAAGCAGTCCTTGTTTTTAATGTTGCCGACTATATTCTTAGCATTGGGGTTCTCGCTGTTATCCGGCCGGCTTTTATCAATGTAGGCCGTCGGCAAGTTTAGAACGGAAGGAATTCTTTCAAATCTCTTTGCCGATCCCGGATCGGAAAATAGGATAATATAATCCCCTTTTTGGGAAATAATTTCTCTTTTAACATATTCTGTAAGCAGATAAACCGCTGTAATTTCGTCGGCAGCCGGATTAAAATAGTGCTTGATGTGACTGTCATGAGGATCCAATAAAAGAACTTTTTTAGTTTTGGCACTGATTATTTCAGCAATGGTTTTGGCCATTACTGAAATTCTTGGCTTATTTTTCCTGTCCGACCTACTATAGGGCAGATAAGGAAAAACTGCCAAGATATCCTTGGGCCGAGCGTTCTGGAGGGCATCCAAAAGAGCAATGAGCTCAATTAAGCCATGGCTGACCGGTGGGACTTGAGTATGTAAAACAACAACAAAAGAATCCCTGACATCTTCCACTTGGACTTCAATATTCTCATTGGAGAATTTCGTAATATTCGGTCTTACGATTTCTAAATCAATTCCTCTGAATTCCGAAAAAACCTTTTTAGCCATTTCTTCCGTTCCCGAAGTAAAATAAAGTTTTGGTGTTTTCATAATCTTTTCCTCCTTTATTAATTTTTAAAAGTTCTAAGATTATCTATTTTAAAGAAATTAACTAAACAATCAAGAATTATCTTCAATAAATTTGTCAAAGGAACGATCGTAAGTTTTCTCCGCTTCCGGAGAAAAACAACAAGCCGGCAATTCATTCTTCTCCAGGTGATATTTCAAGCATAAGCAGCATTTTCCCTTTCTGGGGCAATCGGGATAACTACAGGGACAGTTTTTTAAATTTTCCTCTAAATTACACTTCATATTTTCACAATTACCTTTCGGCTCCGGGGACCGTCAAATTCGGCCAAAAATATATTCTGCCAAGTTCCCCTGATTAATTTCCCCTCCCTTAAAATCAGTTCTCTGCTTTGGCCGATTAAGCCGGAGAGGAGATGGGAATCGGCATTATTGTCAATTTTATCATGTTCAAAGGTCATCTCCGAAACAATTTTTTCAAAAAAGTTAAGCCAGTCTCTTTTTAAACCCGATTCATTCTCCGTCAAAAGAAGGCCGGCTGTGGAATGGGGCAGAAAAATAAAAGCCAATCCTTCTTTTACTCCGGACTCTTCAACTATTTTTTCAACTTCCCGGCTAATATCAACGAGTTCATAACGCTTACTGCTGGAAATATTAAATTCTTTGATCATACCAAAAAACCAATAAACGCTCCGCCTAAACAAATAAGAGCGAAAATCAGGCTAAACTTATAGAAATTGATCTTTGCTGCAATTTTTAAGAGGAAATGAAGGGTTGCCAAACCGGTTAAAAAACTAAAGAGAGTGGCCAGCCAACTACTGGAAACTAAAACCGGGTTCTTAATAAACAAATAAATACTGGAAACCAGAACCAAGGGAACGGACATCATAAAAGAAAGTTTGAGTATCTGCTTGGGATTGAGCTTCCCCAAAGAAAGAGCGAAGATGGTTGCTCCTGACCGGGAGAAACCGGGAATGACCGCCAAACCCTGGAGAAAACCGGCCAGAGGAACGAGCCATTTGCTTTTCAGTCGGAAATTCCTTTTTGATTTATGGAAATAAGCGGTAGCCAAGAGACCTAAACCGGTAATTAAAAGAAGAAAATTCCCCAAAGCGGCGTTCCGGACAATATTATAGCAGGGATAGCCCACAATTAAGGAAATAATTGTAGTCAGAATTAAAAACTTTAAAAGTTTCTTGTTTTGAAAAGTCAACACTTTCAGCCAATCTTTGAAAAAATAAACCAGGACGGCTAAAATTGTCCCTAAATGAAGAAAGATGGCAAAATCAAGAGGATTGACCTCTTTAAAAAAATACTGGCTAAATAAAGCAACTATCCCCTCGCTGGAGACAGGAAGCCATTCAAATATTCCCTGAATAATTCCTGCTAAAATTTCCGTCCACATATTAATTTAAGTTTAACAAAAGATTATCTTTTAAAAAAGGGAGAATGCGGATATAGCCATTCAAAGCGTGGCAGGTAGAGTCAGTTCTAATATTCCTGTCAGTTTTTTTCCAAAAGACTCCGCCTTCGGCTCTTGAAGGATTATTGACATCATTCATATTGGCTTTGGTATAGGTGTGTTGCATTACCCAGCGAATTCCCTTGATAACCGCCTCCTTATAGAGGTCGCAGAAATCTTCTTCTTCCTGAAGGCAGAAGCGATAAGTTTCCGACATAACTTCCACTATCCAGCCATTCCCGCTGGAAGAATAAGCCCCTTCAAACTGTCCAAAGCCGAAAAGATTGGAAGAATCGCTTTTTTGATGGGAAATAATTTCCCGGCTTAATTCAAAAATCACTTTCCGATATTTCTCTTCGGGATTTATCCTGTAAAAATCCATTAATGACATAACCAGCCAGGAATTGGAAATGGGATTCTTCTCCCGGTAATCTCCCTTAATATAGCCTCCTTCATATTTACCAAGAAAACGATCAGCTATTCTTCGAGCAGTTTCAAAATATTCCTTTTTGGGAGAGAATGAATACAATTTGGAAAGAGCGGAGAGAACTTGGCCATTGTAAAGAAGAGATTCCTTTTTTCCTCCAACCCATTTTTCTCCATTATACCTAATATAGGGCTTCATGCTCCCATCTTCTTTCTGCATTTCTATTAACCAATCTCCGGCTAATTCGGCTGATTTCAAATATTTTGGTTCTTCTAAAATATCAAAAATCCTTAAGAGAGTGAAAATGGTCAAGCCGGCTGTTCCGACTACAAATTTTTTTTCTCTTCCTTTTTCATCCAATTCTTCGTCTTGGGGAAGAGGATGGAGATAAAGGGAATAATGAAAACCGCCATTTTCATTCTGCATGGAAAGAAGAAAATCGCCCCAATCGGAGAGATTGTTTAAAATCCTTTCATCTTTTTCCAAATCATTGACATAAAGAAGAGTATAGACAATGGAAGCGGAATAAACGGTATGAAGCCGGTTCTCCAAATAGTCGGTTAAAGGATAATATCTTTTGTGAAAGCCATTGAGATTTTCATCTTCCATCCGAAAAAGAAAATTCTTGCCTAATTCTATTTTTTCCTTAATTGAATCCTTGCTGAGTTTTTTCAAAATGAGCATTCCGTCGGTTACTTCTTGTTTTTCAATAGAATAACCGCTTAAATCCTCAACTAAAGGAAAATCCTGGCTCTTTAAAACAGTTTGAACCGTAGTTATTAAAACAGCCGAGATTAAAATTACTATGGAAAGATGAAACCAATTGTTATTCATAATCAAAAACGTCTATTGGAAGAACTTTTAATTACATCCATGGTGGCGATTTCCACTATATCATTCAGAGCTAAAGCAAAAATCGCTCTTTTTTTTCCGCTATTCCTAGGAGAATATCAACTAGGGCTGGAAGAGGCTTTCCGGTTCAAATCTTATCTCCTGAATTTCGGGGAACTGAAGAGCGGTTTTTTCAATTTGGGAACGATAAATATTCATCTGACAAGATCCTCCGCTGGTAACTCCGGGAACTTCGGGGATTTCTATAGTTAAAACTCCATCTTCCAAGCTCAAACTCTCCAAATAAAGGCCGGTTCTGGCAAGCTCATTAGTCAAATGAGATTCTTCTTTTCTTTCTTCTTCCCGAAATAAAAGGTCCAAAGCATCCAGAGCTGGATTTTCCCCTCTGACAATTCTTTCGACTGGAACAATCGCCTCTTGACTGCAGGAAATTTGTCCTTCCGGAGGCAGAGACTTGTCTTTTTCCTTATCATAAAAAAATAAGCTGACTTTCTGGACATTCAAGGGTTCTTCTTTGATTTCTTCTCCTTTTATTTCATCAAACTTATCGTCGGTTAGCGCTTTGACAACTTCTCCCTTTTCCACCCAAACCGTGATTAAATGAGGAGTTATGACTTGAGCCAGCATTTCTCCTTCCCTATTTCCGTAGCCAGCCTGGCTGGACTCAAAAGAGTGGTCAAATTCATAACAATCTTGGCAATCTACTAAATCCAAAGCTCTTGACTCCACCAATTGAAGATTACTGCCGTCGAAAAGATAGGTCGGTGATTGATTTTTTATCCAGTTTTCAGCGATGGCTTTCGACTCTTCCAAGGAATAAAACTTGGCTTTCTCTGAAGGAAGATAATTGATTAAGAGCAACAATCCGACGATGAGGATTATGAGAATGATTAATAGGATTGAATTTTTATTCATAATATTTGTTTTTTATTAAGCGACCTTTAAAACTTTTCTTTTTGACTGCTTTTTCTCCGATAATTGCAGTATTCGCAGTCTTCGGCCGGAGTCGGAAGCTCCGGGGAATCCAAATATTTTTTAATCTCAAAAATAGTGTTTTCCACCCAGGAAGCATCTCCTTCATAAGGAACGATGGAGAGTTTGAAATTAAGTTTTCCGTCAAATTCAGGCCTGTTTCTATCGGCATTGGCAAAAACAAAATAGCTCATATCGGAAACCTTAAAACCTTTCTCCCGAAAAATCCACTGATAAATTTCCACCTGTCTTTTGTAATATTTCTTGTAATTGTCATCCAAAGAAATCTCTTTGCTGGTGCTTGTCGCCTTATAGTCCACGATTATAAGCTCTTTTTTATTGTTAACCCAAATGTCATCAATAATCCCGCAAATCTGAAGATTAGTCGGCTGGTGGAGAACACTGGCTCCGACATAATTATAGTGGTCATCGCGCCATTCCGACAAATTAGGATGATTGTAGGGAAAAGCCTCAATCCCGTATTTTTCCATAAGTTTGTGCCTTTGGCCGTTCTTTCTCAAAAGATCAAATTCATTCTTTAAAAGATTATCTACCGCCGAATTCAAGGTAAAGGGCGGAAAACTAGGCCTTTTTATCCCCAATTTTCTGTCTAAATAAAAACAGCGGGGGCATTTCAAGAACAAGTCAATCTTGCTTCGGCTTATCCTGAAAGGCCAGCTGTCCGATGGATTGTATAAGTATCGACTCATAATAATAACTTTGCTTCTTCTGATAACTTCTTCAATTCATTATATGGCAGATGATATCTTTTGGCAAATTTCTTTAAATCTATTTTTAAAATATCCTTGGCCAGCATTTTTTTCTCTCGGGAAAAAACCTCGGCCATCCTTTTGTTAAAGGAAGGAAGAATGGTAATCGGGTAAAGTCCTTTCCTTTCAATATAGTATTCCAAACCTTTATCTTTGGGCCAGCGCCAGCCCAAGAGCTCCACTCCGATACATCGGGAGTATTTCTCGGCCCGCTTGGTAAATTTGGTATTGGTAACCAAGATGCTTCTAATCTCTTTTTTAAAAAACTTTCCTTCTTTAATATCCAGGAAACGAGCATAATTCATTAAAGCATCACTGGAATGAACCCTGTCTTTGGGTCTGTTGCGATACTTGCATTCTCCGATATAAATGAATCTTTCTTTTTCGGCTAAAAAATCTATTTCATGAACAAGACACTTTCCTTTAATATTTCTATTTATCTTGGTTTTGCAGCCCCTTTCCAAAAAAACTCCTTTTATGTATTTTTCAAAGGGAAAGCCGGTCGGCCCCAAATCCTTCATTGCTTTTTTCAAATTAAATCTAATACCGGACTTGGGATTCTTTTTATTTAAAAAACTCTTAACTTCACTAAAGATTTTTGAAGTGGGTTTGTCAGGATAAAGCTTTTTTTCCACTTCTTTAACAATTTTCTCCGCCTGATCCTTGCTGGCTCCGGCTCTTTTAGCGCTTTGATAAACCTTTCGAGGGGAAAAGGGCTCTTTTTCCCCTTTAGCGTTGATAATATTAGTCATAGATTTTAAAGATTTTATTCTTCCTCTTGCTTCCTTTAATCAGCTTCACTTTATTTTCACTTAAATTGAAGTAATCGGCCAATATTCCTATCACTCCCCTATTGGCTTCTCCTCTCTCCGCTTTTTCTTTTACTTTAACCAAGAATTCATCTTCCCCTTTCTTTTTTATTTCTATTTCCTTAGCTTCAGGAAAAACTTTTACTTTAGTCATTTTTTTCACCTCCTTAATTTTAAAGTTCTCCTTAAATTATACATTTCTTTAAGAAAAAGTCAATCTCTCTTTTAAGTTCAAAAACTCATCTATTTTCTTCTTCCTTATTTTAAAGAATTTAGCAACTAAATATTTAAAAAACAGCTTATAGAAAAAAGATTCCTTATCCACCCCCTTTTCGAATCTTTCCAGATTCTCGCTCAAGGTATCGGCATCCTGAATAATCTGATGGTAAAGAGTTCTTTTTTTATTTAAAAACCCTTTCCCTAAAAAAGAAAGGTCGGCAAAAGGATGATGAAGAATGACATCAGAGATTAAATCAATCTCTTTTTGAGGCAGTTTAATCTTTTTAAAATACTTTTGGCTTATCTTACTACTTCTCCTCCCTTCTAAAAAATACTGAATAATCCCCTTCTTATAGAAAGCGTAGCTTATATCATGCCAAGCTGCGGCTATTTTGATAATTCTTTCATCAAGTTTTTTACCCAGCAAATTTTTAATTTTTAAAGCTTTTCTTAGCACTTCTTCGGCATGAGACCAGTCGTGAACGGGATCATTGCTTTCTTTCATTAAATCTTCGGCCTTGCTGAATAAGTAATTAAACTGCTTTCCTGTCATAATTTAAACAAAAAGAACCAGCAGACAAAAGATTAGAATAACTATTGCCAGACTGAAAATAATTC
This sequence comes from uncultured Candidatus Saccharibacteria bacterium, assembly GCA_964409215.1. Classification (GTDB taxonomy): domain Bacteria; phylum Patescibacteriota; class Minisyncoccia; order Minisyncoccales; family CG1-02-41-26; genus CAYPCL01. The sequence goes on from CAYPCL010000013.1 coordinate 12,041, forward strand.
CGATTATCATTCCCGGCCAGCCTCTTAAATTAAGCATGGAAAAACCGGCTATTATTATCAGGATTGGCCAGACAATGTCCCAGTTAAGGGAAATGTCAAAATTAATGTATCCCGTATTTTTAGCTAAAACCACCAAGCCAATAA
>CAYPCL010000014.1:0-12144 GCA_964409215.1 uncultured Candidatus Saccharibacteria bacterium
CATATGCTAAAATATTCTAACACACTATTTATGATCTTAGCAATACACATATTATTGGGCGGTTTCCTGGTTTCAATAATCAAGCCTCTTTGGCTGGCTCTGACAATGGCCCTTTTGAGCCATTTCCTTATTGATATAATCCCCCACTGGGATTACGACCATAGGAATATAAGAAGAGGCAATTGGGGAGATTCAGTCAAGGATTTTTTAAGGGTCTCCCTGGACCTTTTAATAGGATTGACTTTGATTGTCGTTCTTTCAAAGAATATTGCCTTGGCTTCAATTGGAGGCTTTGTATCAGCCCTACCCGATTTTTTGAGTTTAATCAACGCTCTTGCCCCCAAGAACAAAGTTCTCGGGAAAATAAAAGTATTCCATGAAAATCTTCATTTCCTGGAGAAAAAAATCTCCAAAAGATGGAGATTTATTATTCAAGCCGTTTTTTTCCTTATTATTATTCTCCTTTATTTATTATAATGGTAAATTCCCCTTTTTCCTTCAACTGATTTAATACTTCTTTCGGCTTGCCCCGATAAACGGTTTCATGAATTTTAGTCAGCTCTCGGCCAACTACGATTTCTCTTTCTTGAGGAAGCTCTTTTAATGTTTTGGCAATTCTATGAGGAGATTCATAAATAATAACCGCTATTTTCGATTTTTTAATTCTTTGAAAAAGTTTTTTTCTTTTTCTCTTCTTGGGGGGGAAACCAAGGAAAAGAAATTTATCCATGGGAAAACCCGAGATACTGGCCAAAGCGGTTAGGGCCGAAGAACCGGGAATGGGAATGATTTTAACTTCCAATTCTTTGCTAATTTCCGCTATTAGTTTATTGCCGGGATCGGAAATACCGGGAGTGCCGGAATCGGAAACCAAAGCCAAATCATTCCCTTTTCTCAGAAGATTTAGAATTTTATTTGATTTTCCGATTTTGGAGTGCTGGTGATAGGAAATGGTCTTGGTTCCAATGTTGAAATGGCTAAGCAATTTTTGAGTTACTCTTGTATCTTCAGCTAAAATAAAATCAACCTTTTTCAAGGTTTCAACCGCTCTCGGACTTAAATCTTCCAAGTTGCCGATTGGGGTGGCTACTATATATAAAGACATAATTAGGATGAGGCTTCTTTTCTTTTTTTAACCTTGAGATAGTCTTTTATTATCTCAAAAATAATACCGGTCAAGGGAATGGCCAATATTGCCCCCAGAAAACCCCAAAGAGAAGCCCCGACAGCCAAGGCGATTAAAACCAGTGACGGAGGAAGGCCGACAAATTTCTTGAATAAAACGGGAAAGAGAATGTTTCCCTCCAGCTGTTGGATAATAATAAAACAGATTAGGATAATCAAGGCTTTGGTTACTGAACTCATCATAACAATCATGGCTATTAGAAGCCCGGCTACTACCGGACCAAGCATAGGAATAAAATCAAGAATTCCTCCCAGAATAGCTAGGATAAATGCATATTTTACATCAAAAACTCTCAAAACCAAATAACTCAAAAGAGCGACAAAAATAACTCCGATTATTCTGGAAACAAACCAGTTATTAACCCTTCTTTTTACTCGGGGAACTAAACGGAGAAAGCGTTCTCTGTATTTCAAGGGAATAAAATTAGATAAAAGATTTTCCAAAAGATTCTTCTCTAAAGAGAAAAAGAAAGCTAAAAAGACTATGAAAACCGTTGATTGAAGTCCGCCGAAAATAACTATCAAGGCGCTGATTATCCCCTGGCTCACTTGTTGGAGATTGTTTCTGATAAAGGAGAATAAAGAAGAAGAATTCTCAATGCTTCCCAGACCCAGTTTGTCCAAATAAGGAGATATTTTATTGAGATACTCGGGCAGTTTTTCAATAAACTGATTTATTTCCGCCAAAAAGATGGGGGCTGTCTTGTAAAAAAACAAACCAATCAAAATTAAAAGACCAAAATAGACAATTACGGTCGCCAAAATCCGGGGAACTCTTTTTCTTTCTAAAAATTCAATGGCAAAATTAAAAAGAATTGACAAAACCAAAGCAAAAACAATCCAGATTATTAAATCTTTTATTAAATAAAGAAAGTAAATGAAAATGACCAAAAGAGCCATCTTCAAACAGAAATCCCAGTTTAGAGTTAAAGTTTTTTCCTCTCTCATATATTTATTTCTCCTTTGTGATGGGGGCCGATTACGACTAAATTAAGATTTTCCGGCTGAAACATCTCCCGACTCGCTTTTTTAACATCAGCCAAGCTTACTTTATCTATTATCTTCAATTTTTCCTCTAATGTCAAAATTCTGCCGGTTAGAAGCTCGGCCAGGCTGTAAAAGGAAGCTCTGGCTTCAACTGATTCCAAATTAAGAGCCATTTTCCCCCGGAGATAGCTTTTGGCCTTTTTCAGTTCTTCTTTGGAAATACCTTTTTCCCTCAAATCCTTGTATTCTTCGAGAATCAGATTTACTGCTTTCTTAAAGTGCTTATGGGGAACGCCGGCCTGGCTAACCAGATAACCGCTATCAGTAGTACTCTCAGTTGAAGTGCGGACATAATAGGCCAAGCTGTTATCTTCCCTTATTTTCAAAAAAAGGCGGGAAGACATATTGCCTCCTAAAACAATTGAAGCAATCAATTGGCTGTACCTTTTGGGATTTAAAATATCATAACCTCTCGCCCCCAGACAAAAGTGAGTTTGGTCGGTCTTTTTAAAATGAAAAAGGGTTTTTGGTTTATTTTGTTTTTCCAGGGTTTTTTCTTTGTCTTTGATTTTGGATTCGTTTATGCCTTTGAATAACTTCTTAATTTTTTCTTGAACCTCATTCTCTTTAAAATTGCCAACCACGGAAACTATGGTGTTCTCAGATCCATAATGGTTTTTAAAGTAATTTAAAAGATCCTTTCTTTGAAACTTCAAAATATTCTCCTTACTCCCTATAATCTGCCGGCCGGCCGGCTGGTCTCCATAAAGAACTTCTTCCCAGAGATCACCTACATAAATTAGAGGATTGTCCAAATACATATTTATCTCTTCAAGAATAACCCCTCTTTCTTTTTCCACTTCCGAGGAGGGAATTTTGGAGTTGAGAAAAATATCGGAAACCCAATCCAAGGCCAAGTCCAAATGGCGGTCAGCTACTTTAGCCCAATAACCGGTATATTCCTTAGAAGTGAAAGCGTTAAAATCTCCCCCTATTTTATCTAAAACCTCGGCAATTGATTTCTTATCCGGCCTTTTCCCGGTCCCCTTAAAAAACATATGTTCTAAAAAATGGGAAATGCCGTTTTCCTTTTTTTTCTCATACTTACTTCCGGCTCCGACTAAAATTAAAACAGCCGCCGTTCGAGCTTTTTTATCGGGGACAGTAATGATTCTAAGTCCGTTTTTTAAATTAGTTTTTCGAAAATCTTTCATTATTTAAGTTTATTTTCCAAATAAGCTTTAAGTTTTTTTATCTTCACCCTTTCCTGTTTCATGGTGTCCCTGTCCCGAACAGTTAAATCATTGTTCTTTAAGCTTTCAAAATCCACGGTCAGAGTGAAAAGTGTTCCGATTTCATCCTGTCTTCTATAGCGCCTTCCAATAGATCCTTTTTCGTCATATTGAACTTCGAAACAAGGTTTGAGGAAATTATAGATTTCTTTGGCCTTTTTGACCAATTTTTCCTTATTTTTCAATAAGGGAAGAAGGGCAATTTTTATCGGAGCCAGTTCTTTGGGAAATCTCAAAAGAATTTCGCTTTCTTTAACCGATTTAGTGGTTTTAGTTCTCCCTCCTTCAATTTCTTGGTAAAATTCATGGAGGAAGGCAAAGAGGCTTCTTTCTACTCCGATGGAGGTTTCAATAATGTAAGGATGGTAATCTTCGTATTTCAATTCTTCGCCCGAGTGTTTAGAATGATTTTTCAAATCCCAGTCCCCTCTGTTGTGAATCCCCTCTATCTCCTTCCAACCGAAGGGAAAATGATATTCAATATCAATTTGCCTCCGGGCGTAATGAGCTTTTTCTTCTCCGGGGATTTCTCTGGCTTTAATTTTATCCTTGCTGATTCCCATTTTTTCATACCATCCTAATCTTCTTTCCAGCCAAAAATCAAACCATTTATCAGCTTCTTCGGGAGAACAGAACCATTCCATTTCCATCTGTTCAAATTCCCGGGTCCGAAAGATATAGTTTTTAGGATTGACTTCATTGCGAAAAGATTTACCAATTTGAATAACTCCGAAAGGCAATTTCAAGCGCTGAGAATTTAAAATATTCAAGAAATTTATAAATATCCCCTGGCAAGTTTCCGGCCGGAAATAAGAAATGTTGTTTTCGTCCTCCACCGGTCCGATAAAAGTCTTCATCATTAGATTAAAATTTCTGGGATCGGTTACTTTTCCTCCGCATTGAGGACAGGAGTTTTTCTTCAGTTCATCCATTTTAAATCTCTTATGGCACTTTTTGCATTCAACCAGCTCATCGGCAAAACCGGCGCTTAAATGACCCGAGGCCTGCCAAACTTTGGGGTTCATAAGAATTCCTGAATCAAAAGGGACAATCCCTTCAACTTCTTTCATATCTCTCCGCCAACTTTTTTTAATATTTTCTTTCAACTCCAAGCCCAGAGGACCAAAATCATAAACCCCCTTAAATCCTCCGTAAATCTCCGAAGACGGAAAAATAAAACCTTTTCTCTTACAAAGTGATATTATTTTGCTTGTTAAATCTTTAGCCATTATTATTTCACTATTCCTTTTGAGCTTCCGACCGTTTTATCATCGGGGAGAGTGGTATCCACTCCTCCAACTTCTTTCTCCAAAACTTTAGAGGTCCAAACGTCTTCGCATTCCAAAGAGGCTTCTTTTATCAATAAAGGAGTTTTTCCAAATTGAGAGGAATCGGGCTTAAATCTTATTTGGAAGGCCAAAGCCAGAGGTTCTTCTTTAATTTGATTGGCCTTGACCTCGCCTATATTCCACATTACTTCCCCCGATTCGGAATCATAAGTGAAAGAAGCTTCTTCCGGAAAGAATTTCCCGGTTGGCTTCACATTTTCAGGAAGATCGGCCCTTATTTTAACATTCTCCAAGTCATTCCAGCTGTCTTCCAACCGCCACAAAATTACATATTCCGTTTCTTCTCCAATTTGAGGAGGGAGAGGGCCGGAATTGAGAAAGAACTCCTGCTCAAAATAGGCTTCTTGCTTAAGATCAATCTTGGAATTTACTTTTGTTTCAAAAACTTCCTCTACTCCTCCGGAGCTGACAACCACTTTTAATTTGGGGTTTTTAACCTTATAATCAACATCCTCTTTCAGTTCGACCCAAAATTCCACCTCTCCTTCATTTTCGGTGTCCAAAAATCTAAGATCGGAGACATTTTTCCAATCCCATAAAACGGTATTGTCTCCCTGGCCGAACTCGCCTTTGATTGATTTTAAAGTAGAAAGATTAAACAAATCGCCTTCCAGTTTGGCAAAAAGAAATTTCTTTTGAATGGGACTTTTCCCTATATTCTTGAAGAAAATATTGTAATGGAGCATCTCTCCGGCTGAAGCCGTATACTTCTGGGAATTGTTAATCAAACAGGATAAATAGAGGGAGGATTCTGTTATTTTGACGGATTGGCTTGCTTCTTTTAAAGTTAAAAACTTGCCGTCTTTAATAAAGCCCAAGGAAGCCCGGAAAACTTTTTCCTGGCCCTGGCTACCTTCTAAATTTCCCCTTATTTCTATTTTGCCTCCTGAAGCCCGATAAAGGGAGGGGAGCATCCATTCGGACTGGTCAAGAGCTTCGGGATCGGAACTTAAAAAATCAAAGTTCTGGGGATATTGAATTCTTACCCTTAAATTTTCCAGTAAATATTCAACGTTGGAAAAGTAATTAATTGAAAATGACAAAGTTCCTTTTTCTTCGGCCCGGGAAGGCAAGTCAAATTCAAAAGTAATGGGAACAAAGCTAATTTGACTGGTAAAGCTGGTTTTTGATTCATAACGGGATTGAAGATTTTTTGGATTGTAGCTTAAACTGGCTTCAGCTTTTAGCGTCTTTTCCCGGGGAGCGAAAAGCCGGGCAATAAAAGAATAGGTTCTCTCTTCTCCGGGATAAATATCTTCTATTTCCTCGGTTATTCTGAGTTCCTGATAATCTTCCAAAACACACTCTTCGGGGGCTTGGAAAATTAGCTCCGGCTTCTCCAATCTTACTTGGCCGTTATTTTTCAACCTGAGGGTATATTCAAATCTTTCACCGGCCTCCACTTTTTCCGGAGCTATAATTTCTATCTTAAGGATATCTTTGGAATAGCGATTGCTCTGCCAATAGAAAAAAAGAGCAACTAAAAGGACCAAAAAAACTAAAAGAAGGAAAATGCTTGTTTTTTTCATAGATTTTTAATATTTTATCACTATTTTTTAACTTTTAAAAGTTAGATAGGCCAAATACGATTCGGTTGTTCTCTCTAAGCCGGCAAAGATTTCCCTGTTTAAAGCCAATTTTTTAATTAAGGGCCATTCTTCTTTAATTAAGATTCTTAAAGTTTTAACCGCATTAACGCTTATTTCAAAAGAAATATCATCTTTTTTAAAACAGCGCCAGCAGACAATACCTCCCTTTTCCGGGTTGAAAAAGAACATCTCCGGGAGAAGTTTTCTCCCGCAAACGGAACAACGATAGAGTTCGGGACTATAGCCCAAAAAAGAAAAAAGTTTCCAAATAAAGAAATAGCGGATTATTTCCCTCTTTTCTTCAGAATCCACTATTTTAAGGGTCTTTTCCAGTAAATTCCAGATAAGATAGTCCTTTTCCCCCAGGCCAGTAAGAGAATCCAGGCTTTCGGCTATTTTCTCGGTTGTTTTTATTTTTTCAAGGTCCCGCCTAATGCCCCGGAACTTGTTAATTAAAACCGCTTCGGTCAGGGTTTTGTAAATCTTGCCTTGAATAAACTCTATATTGGAAAGATAAAGGGTCTGGGCTCCGGACCTTAGTTTGGACTTAACCTTCCTAATGGATTTTCCCCGGACTTTCAATTTTCCGAATTCCCGGCTGAAAACGGTAAAAAAATAATCGGCTTCTTTGCCCGCTTCTTCTTCAATAAAAAACGCTTTAGTGTTGTAATGAGTAAAAGCCATTTTATAGTTTAATTCACTTTCAGCCATTCAGCCGGCTTCTGGTGAAATTCTTTTTCTTTTTTTAAAAGCTCTTTATCGTCTAAATTCATCATTGCCCCCCTTAATAACCAAAGAGGATCGGCATGGCTTATAATCAAAATCTTCTTGGCCTTGGATTGGCTGTCAATTTCCTTTAAAAAATCAAATAATCTTTTCTGGCATTCCTTCTTGCTTTCTCCCCGGGGAGGTTTTTTGTTGATTTTATCTTTCCCCAGAAAATCATAATATTTTTTTATAATACCTCCCCTGAAAACACCACTGTCAATCTCTCTAAGCCTTTTGTCAAACTTCGCCTCCAATCCCAGCTTTCCCTTGATAATTTCCGCTGTTTCCCGAGTTCTGGTAATATCAGAGGAAAAGATTAGATCAATATTTTTATTCCTTAATTCCTCTCCGGCTTTTTCAACTTTTTTTCTCCCTTCTTCAGTTAGATGAATTGGTTCGGGTTCGGGCCAGGGATAAATTACCTTCTCTTTTTTTGATTGAAAAGGGGTTTCCCCGTGTCTCAAGAAAAAGTAACTATTATTAAACATGTGTTCGGGAGCGGAAATTCCCATTAAATCCAAAGTCTCTTTTAAAACAATTTTAACCGCTTGAACCAAAGCTAAGCGAGATTTTGTTTTTTCTCCCTCTCCTATCACCCGGCAATTATCATAGAACTTGTGAAAAGATGCTGCCAGTTCCTGAGCATAATTGGGCAGTCTTTGAATTTGATAATCCTCGGCGGTATCTTTGACAATCTCCGGCAATTGAAGGAATTTTTTTATCAAGTCCAGCTCCGAAGGATGATTTAAGAGCTCTTTTTTAAAACCACTTTTCTCATAATCAGCTTTCTTTAACAAACTGCAAATTCTGGCATAAGCATATTGAATGTAATAGACCGGGTTTTTCTCCGACTCTTCTTTGGCAAGATCGTAGTCAAAAAACAAATGTCTGTCAGCGCTTTTTTTAATAAAGAAAAACCTTACCACGTCTGAACCCAAATCCCTTATCAGCTTACCTATTCCGTAATAGGTTCCTTCTCTTTTTGATAGCTTTAATTTCTCTCCTCCTCTTACCACGGCCACGAATTGTATTATTATCAAATCCAATCGCTCTTTATTGTAGCCTAAAGCTTCCAGGGCCGCCTTCATTCTGGCGACATATCCATAATGATCGGCTCCCAGAAAAATAATCAATTTCTTGAAACCTCTTTTGATTTTATTTCTCAAATAGGCAATATCAGACAAAAAATAGGTTTTCTCTCCATTTTTCTTGATTAAAACCCTATTTTTATCGTCTCCAAACTGACTGCTTTTAAACCAGAGAGCTCCTTCTTTTTCAAAGGTTAATCCTTTTTGTTTTAAATAGTTTAAAACCTTTTCTATTTCTCCTCCTTGGTAAAGGTCCTTTTCTGAAAACCAGACATCAAAATCAATCCCCATCCTCCTTATAATCGGCTTAATTATTCTCCCCATTATTTTTCCAACCAGTTCTTCCTTGCTTTTAACCTCTTTTCTTAATTTATTAATATCCTTATTGGGATATTCTCCCCGATAAAGTTTTTCCACTTGATTGCCGATATTGTTAATGTAATATTCCCTGGTTGTTTTAAAGCCGGCTTTTTCCATAACATTGGCTAAAACATCACCCCAGAAACCGCCCCGGCTGTTGCCTAAAGTTAAAGGACCGGTTGGATTGGCTGAGATAAATTCAAGGTTAACTTTCTTTTTTCGGCCGATTTTCAAACTGCCGAATTTAATTTCCTTTTTTAAGATCTTCTTAACCTGTTTTTGAAGATAATTCTGAGAGAGCTTGAAATTAAGAAAGCCGTTGATAACTTCAGTTTCAAACAGCTTCGTATTAATCGAACTCTTTATCTTCTCGGCTATCTCTTGAGGATTCTTCCCCAGTTTCTTTCCCAAAATCAAAGCGAGATTGGAAGAATAGTCGCCAAACTCCTTTTGATCGGGCCTTTCAATCTTAATCTCTTTAAGTTTCAGCTTGAAACTCTTTTTAACCGCTTTTTTCAGGGTTTTTTCAATCTCTTCTCTTAGCATTAGTTCCAGTTTATCCTATTTCCCTTTAATTTTAAAGTGGAAGGTGATATTCTAAATCTAATGAAGATTATAGCCAAGAATAAAAAAGCGGGTTATAAATATCAGATTTTGGAGAAATACAGGGCCGGTATCGTTCTAACCGGCCAAGAGGTAAAGTCAGTAAAAATGGGGAGAATAAGTCTTCAAGGAAGTTTTGTTGTTATCAAAGGAGGAGAAGTTTTTCTCATTGGAGCCAAGATACCCCCCTATCAGCCCAAAAACGCTCCGATTGATTATGATCCCCAGCAGAACCGGAAACTTCTTTTAAAGAAAGAGGAAATTAAAAAGATAATCGGCAAAGCCGGCCAAAAAGGGTTGACGATGGTCCCCACAATGGTATATACTGACCAGGGAAAGATTAAAATTGAATTTGCTGTTGTTAAAGGAAAGAAAAAATTTGACAAAAGAGAAAAGATAAAAAAAAGAGAAATAGAAAGAAGGATAAGAAAAGAATTAAAAAATCGGGGATGATTTGCTTTGACAAAAATCAATCTTTCTCTATTCAGGCCGAGTTTTAAAATCTCGTTAAACTTTTAAAATAAATAAGTGCAAACTTATCAAATGAACCTGCTTATGCTTATGCTTAAACGGGTTACTGCTTCAAGTTAATATAATTTGAAGCCGCTCTTCTCCCTATTCTCAATAAGGAGAAAAAGTGTCATATTATTGAGATAGGAAGATATTTTGTCCGAAGTATCTTCCGAAAAAAAGGACTAAGAGCATTGAAAATTTTGTCTGTTTCCAATTTTAATGTCTTATCCAAAAAAAACAGACTATGTCTGTAAACTTATAGAAAGAAGTTTTTTGGACGAGGGTTCAATTCCCTCCATCTCCACCATAAAAATTTTGAGAAAAAAAGTATTCCTAAACAACAGAATAAAAGCCGATAAAGTAAGATTAATAGACGAGGAAGGAAAACAGCTGGGCGTTTTTAGTTTGGAAGAAGCTCTTAAAAAAGCCCGGGAAAAGGAATTAGATTTAGTTAAAGTAACCGGTGAAAAGGTTAATCCCCCGGTTTGTAAGATAATGGAATACGGAAAATACCTTTATGAATTGGAAAAAAGAGAAAAAAAACAGGAGCAAAAAGGAGGCGAACTAAAAGGAGTGAGATTGGGCTATAATATCTCCGAACACGATATGAAAACTAAAATGAAAAGAGCCGAAAAATTCCTCAATAAGGGAAATAAAGTGAAGATAGAAATGAGATTGAGAGGCAGGGAAAACGCCCACAAAAACATAGCCGAGGAAAAAGTGAAGAAATTTTTAGAGACCTTAAAGGAATCAATTCCCTTTAAAATTGAAAAAGACATTCAGAGAAAAGGAAGAAGCTTTACCGTTATAATAAGCAAATAAATTTATGAAAACAAAAAAAGCCCTAAAAAAAAGATTTAAAATGACTAAAAACGGAAAGATTCTCCGCCGAGCAACAGGCCAGAACCATTTTCGAGCAAAAAAATCGGGCCGGAAAAAACAAAAGGACCGAAAATGGATTCCCGTTTCCAAGCCAATAGCTAAAAAACTAAGAAAACTGATAAAATAATATGCCAAGAACCAAAAGAGGAAAAACAACCCATAAAAGAAGGAAAAACCTGCTAAAGCAGGCCAAGGGTTTTAGATGGGGAAGAAAATCAAAGTATAAGCTGGCCAAACAGGCTTTAATGAAAGCTTGGAGTTACAGCTATCGAGACCGAAGAACAAGAAAAAGGGATTTTCGAAAGCTTTGGCAAATCCAAATAAATGCCGGCTGCCGCCAAAACGGTTTATCCTACAGCAAATTTATGAATTTGTTGAAAAAAAACAAGATTGAGTTAAACAGGAAAATGCTCGCTCAACTGGCAAAAGAAAAGCCTGAAGTTTTTAAGAAAATAGTTGAAGAAATTAAATGATTTTCTTCAATTCTTTAAAAAGCTTTAAATAATCTCTTAAGACTCTCGGAGTTAAAAATTTTCTTCTTACTGTTTCTCTTCCCGCCCGGCCTATTTTTTTGGCTAAGCCGGGGTTTTTTAAAAGTTCTATTATTCTTTTAGCCGCCTCTTGGGGGTTGTTAACCAGAAAACCGTTTTTGCCGTCTTCAATCTGGAGCTTTATCCCCCCGACATTTCCGCCAACCACCGCTTTTTTCTTCCACATCGCTTCCGTTACTGTTAAGCCGAATCCTTCCTTAATTGACTTTTGAAGAATAACATCGGATCCGTTCTGAATGGCGTTGACAAAAGTATCAACCTTCAAACCGCTTAATCTATTAGCATCGGCAAAGAGAAAAACATCGGGATCATTTCCCGCTCTCTCCTTGGTCTTTTTATAAACCTCAACCGCTTCCGGGTCATCACTGGCCAAAAAGAAACCAACTAAAGCCAGTTGGAGAGAGGGAATTTCCTTTTTAGCTATTTGGTAAGTTTCCAAACTTCCCAAAGGATCTTTAAAATAATCAAACCGGAAAACTTGGGAAACCAAGGGCTTCTCGGGAGAAATACCCACGCTCTCTAGCATTTCTCTAGCTGATTTTTTAGGGATTAAATGATTTTTGGGAACCAAAGGATCAATGCCCGGCGGGAAGACCACAGCTTTATCTTTTATCTCTTTTTCTATGTATTCTTTGGAACTTAAAATTACTTTCTCATAATCTTTTAAAAATTGGGAAACAAAGCTCCAAACTTCTTTATTGGGCGAACTCAAATCAATGTGAAGACGGCAGAGAGCCGGAGAAAAACCGGGAACAAAAGAAGCTAAAGCAACTGGCTGGGGGTCATGAACCAGCCAAATATCAAAATCTTTTTTATCGATCAATTCGCCTATTTTTTTTATATAATCAAGATATTTCTTTTTATCGGAAGAAAAGAACCTATAATCCTTGCCTTGGAGGGCATTATGAATCTGTTTGGTTATATCAAAAATATTACCGATAGCCGGGATAGTATACCATTCAACATTTAACCCCAGG
>CAYPCL010000015.1:0-12074 GCA_964409215.1 uncultured Candidatus Saccharibacteria bacterium
AAGCATCCTCCCAGCTTATTTCCTCCGAAGAAGTCGGATTTTCGGCAATTTTCCTTTCTCCTTTTTTTATAATATAGAGCGAAGATTCCTCCGGTGATTTCCAAAATAGGTCTAAGGACTCTCTTTTAGCGGAAGGGATTGCCGATAAGTTTTCAATTGGAGGACAGGGGGTGTTGTAGGATGTTGTTGTGCTTAAATTTGAATAATTCTCGCCATCAAAAGCTCTAATGGCAAAATAATAGCTTGAATTATAGTTTAAGTTGCCTAAGTTAATTGAACTGGAGGCAGTACTGGTAGTGAAGGCGGAATCAATTGTGGAAGTTGTAATTTCTTGGTTCTGGCGGTAAATATAATAAGAGAGGTTTTCGCTCGGTGTGTCGGGGTCGGTAGTAGTTGACCAAGAAAGAGTTATTTTATTGTAAGGAGGAACTGGTCTTATGATTTTAAAGTTTAAAACAGGATTTGGCTTAGCTGTTTTAAAAACACTATTTTTCATTTTCGGAGTTCCTAAAATTTGATTACCCTCCGCGTCCCGGCCATTTACTTTTATTGTGTTGTTGTCAGCCCAATTTTCCCGGTTTGTTCCGGCTATATGGGGATTTTTCCTTTCCATACTCTCTTTATTTTCATTATTGCCGGCTATCCAACCTTTAGAACAGTCAACTTCATCAACTAAATTATTGTTTGGATCGTAGAGCTTAATATTTTCTTCTTCATTATTTAAACCCCCGCTGTAAATTTTATCCTCTTTAATATTGGAAATAGTATTACTGGCTGTTCTTTCCAGGAGATAAAAATCATAACTTGGGATGTAACCGTTTAAGTTTACAATATTTTCATTCCAAGAAAGGTACCAGCCACCTAAATTAATCTTCTCGCCGGTATTGTTATAAAGTTCTATCCATTCATCAGTGTGATGAGCTTTTGTTCCCATCCAGGCTATTTCATTTATTACGATATCTCTAATTGAGTAATTTTTAGTGCTGGTTGCCTCGGTAGAGGTAGCGTTAGTGCTGGTTGCCTCGGTAGAAGTGGCATTAGAAGAAGTGCTCTCAATGAATTTTTGATTTATTTTTTTCGGAGTGGGAATTTGAAGTTGAAAATCCTCCGAATTATTATCGTTGTCAACATATTTATTATTAACAATTTTTCTCCCTAATGTTTGATTATTTGTTGGATTTTCCGGGAAAACCTCTTTTTCTTTGTAGGGATTGGTACTGCTGCCCCAGCCAATTTGATCAATAATTTTTTTGTCATTGCCAAACAAGGCAATACTGTTATTTTTTGATAAGGTCTGACTGGAAGTGGCATCAGCTAAAATATTATATTGAGAATTAGCCCAAAGAAAATATCCTTTAGCCGGGATTTGAGAATTTTCGGGGAACAATCGAACTGAATAAGAATTGCCGGTAGAAGACTTCTTCTTAAGTTGGATTCCGGAAAAATCAATTAATGTTGAGGCCGGATTATATAATTCAATAAAATCATTGTTGGTAGAAGTGCTATTTCCTATCTGGATTTCGGTGATTATTATTTCGGACAATAGGGGATTAACTTTTGGTTTTGGAGATTTCTTTTTTTTATTTCCGCCGCCGCTTCCTCCACCATCACTATGGTGATTAACTATTTCACCGGAACTGTTTTTTTCTTTTGGTGTTCCTCCCGGGTTTAAACTGGTTTGCCAGCTTAAATCTTTTTTTCTCTCCATAGTTTTTTTAGAAGAATTATCGCCTTTGGGCCAGTTAGGATTAGCTTCAACCTTATCTTTAAGGAAGCAGTTATTGTCAAAGAGATATAGTTTTTCGTTAGTATTAGATAAGGACCCGGTGTAAATGAGGTCTGCGGCAATATTGCTTACCGAAGTATCATCAGTTCTCTCAAGGAGAAAGAATTCTCCCGGCTCTAAAATAATATTTCCCAAACTGACTTCTATTTGTCTTTTTTCATCTATAATTTGCCAGTTTTTTAAAACAATGGGTTTGTTTAATATGTTTTTTAACTCAATCCATTCATCATTACTTGATTTTAAAGTTCCCATCCAGGCTATTTCGTTGATGATAATATCTCTTGAGGAAATTTGATTGTTGGAAAAAGAACAAAATATTGTTTCCTCTTCCTCTTTTTCCTTTTCTTTATCCTCCTCGTCTTCTTCTTCTTCTTCTTTCTCCTCCTCCTCCTTATCCTTACTTTCATCATTCTCTTGATCATAATTATTAGTTAGCTGATTTTCCTTTTCTTTGTTTCTGTTATTTTGTTTCTTTTCAATTTTAGCAAGAAGGAGATCAACTTCTTCTGAAAGATTGTCATATTCTTCAATTAATTCTTCTAATTCATCATCTTTTTCCTGAATATCCAACTGAATTTTAGTTTTTTCCTCTGTTTTTTTAATGCTTTCACTTATTTTCGCTTTGAAATGTTGAGAGGAAAAAAAAGATCTTATTGATCCTATAAAATTGGAAATGCCGTTTTTTATTAGATTGATTTTATTGGTTATGAAATTTTTAATTGAATTCAACTCTTTTATTGCCGGTTTTATAATTTTCTCCTTAATATAATCTATTTTTATCCCTATATCTCTTTTTTCCAGGATAATATCACTTTCTTCAATTTCCGGGACTGGGTTGTTGAAATCTATTTCAACCAAAGGGTTGGATTTTCTTTTATCCCATTCATATCCATACTTATTCTTATATAGAAATCCTTTTATTCTTACTATAAAAGGCTCTAATTTACCATCATTATTTCTCCATTTTTCATTTTCAAGCCAGCGATCGTGGGGCCATAAATTAGTTCTTGGATTATCTTTATTTCTACCTATTGCATTTGGCCCCGTTCCTCTAGGAGGTTCAATAGCTTTATTAGAGTAAAATTCAGCAATAATCTCTCCTTCCTTTTCATTTTTTGGTTTGTAGAGAATAATGTAAGGAATTTCTATTTCTTGACGGTTGTTTTTGTAAGAATTGAAAATATATTGTGCTTTTCCAGTACCAACCCTGATTTCATTTTTTAAAAGCCAATTAATAATATAATCACTTGCTTCTTTAGCACTTTGTTTTTCAATAATCTTCAATATTTCTGGAATTATTTGTCCCTGGAATAAAGGTATTATCTTGAATATGGTTTTAATAAATCTCCCGGATATTTGTTTTGGCATTCTTTTAAACCAATAATTGAACTGTTCATTTAGAATTACTTGTTTAACTAAAACTACTGCTCCAGTTTTTCGAGGGTATTCAGAGAAAGTTTCAGATAAAGAATCAAAAAATAATTCTCTATTTGATTCTGTTAGGGGAAATTTTCTAATGATATCTAAGATATTTTCCGTTTCTGATTCCTTTAAGGGCCAATAAGTGTCTTTTGCCAGAATATTTTTAGGGGTAATAAAAATTCCTACTAATAAAATTAATATTAAGAATAGTAGGAATTTTTTAAGCATAGAAAACTTAGTTTATTTCTACATTTTCGAGAAAGTCTTCCCAGATTGGGAGACAGGTTTTTTTATTTGTCATGGAGTATGCAATATTAAAATTTATATAACTATCTTTTATTGGAATTTCAATGTTAATATTTTGTCCAATAGTATTATTTTCCTGAGATGTTGTTTTGAGTGCACTGAAACCATTTATATTTACTATTTCAAACTTTTCAGCCATAAAATAATCATCTTTTAAGGACTCTAATTCTCCATTCTCATTCTTAAGTAAAACTATATTATCTCTTATACTCTCTGCTGTTTCCTTTGATCTAACTACAAGTATCTCTGCAATACACCCCTCATCAATAATATTATCTTTTACCACAGCATCAGGCGACAAAAGGTTTACCCAATATTCTGATTTAGGAACATCGTCTCCTTCTATCTTTATATCCCATCCTTCCGGAACCTTGCATTTTAGCCCAACCTTATCTACCACTATAAATTTGTTGTTGTTCTCTTTTTCAATCTTATAATCCTCCTTGGAAAATAGAGTGGGGGATTCTGATTTTTCTTTTGGAATTAAATTGAGTCCTAAATAAATAAATCCTCCAATTATAATTATGAGGATTATTAAAAAAAGCCCTATTTTTTTCATAAACTTTTTATATCTTCTTACAATAACCCAGCTTTTTACTGAGGGTTAGAATAAAAAAAGTTATTATTTATATTATTTTCCTAAATGAAAATTAGTTTGTCAAATATAAATTGTGGAAAACTTATTATCCACAGGATAAATTATCTAAAAAACTTGCAATTATAAAGATTTATGGTAATATGTTATTTACATTCAGTAAATTAACAATTTAAAGAGAAAGAGAGGTAAAAGAAATGAAAATAACGAAAATAGCTTTTTTGGCAATTATTTAAAAACAGTCATTGTTTATATTTAGAGAAAAGAAAGATAATATCTGGAAACTTCCTAATTGCATGGTTTTAGGGGGAGAAAATCTTCCCACTCTCTTAAGAGAGAAATTTGAAAGTAGTTTTCCAGAAGCAACCGTAGAAATAGGGGATTGTATCTATTCCTTCCTTTATAACAAGTACAGCAATGTACACAAACATATTTCTCTTGAGAAGGAGATTTTCGCTGTAGAAGTTTATTCCGGAAAAATAAATGGAATAATTACTGAAGAAGGAATCAATCATTCTATCAATACTCAATATTTTGGTAGGAAAATGGAGGAAATATCCAAAATGGTTACAGGGCTGTTAATAATGGATGGTTATGTAAATAAAGGAGGAAAGCAATGAACCAAAAAGTAACGTTGGCGACAATCAAACATAAAAAAATATTGATTGTTAGGCACAAAAGTAAGAAGATTTGGTCGCTTCCAACTGTTTCTGTTAATGGAAAAAGTGATAGAGATTGTATAACAAAGCTAGCTGAGAAAATCTTTTTTCAACCAAACATAGGAGAATCCTATTATTATATGGTCTTTAACGATAACGAGGGGAATAGCGATAATGGGAGTATGACAAGAGTCTATTTTGTAGAAATTGATAAAAACTTAAAACAGAGGCAGGGAAGATGGATCAAAAAAAATAAATCTGTTAATCTAACAAGATTAACAAAAAAAATAATAAAATCTCTAACGGAGGATGGCTATCTTTAAAAAGATAGCCATTTTTTATCTTATTAAGACCTTGATTAGCAGGGAAAGTTTTGCTAAACTCTTTAAAGATATAAACAGGTTAGAGGTTTTTAAATAAGATAAAATTGTGGATAAAATTTACTTGATAAAACTTACTTCAGGTCTTTATAAGGTTGCCGATTCCTTTCCTAAAGACGAACCGATTAAAATATCTTTAAAAGAAAAAGCCAATGAAGTTTTAGCTGATTCTGTTGTTTTTTTTGAAGATAGTTTAAGCAAAAAAGAGAGAAATAACTTAGCTTACGAAGTTTTCCGAAAAATAAATATTATCCAGGTTTATTTCGATGTAGTTAGGTTCCAAGATTGGGTGGATGAAAAGAATTTTCTTGTTTTGGAAAAAGAATACGAAAGATTAAAAAAAGAAATTGCCGAAATGGCTTCAACTGAGGAGAAACAAAAAGAACCGGAAGAAATTAAAGAAGAAAAGAAAGTTGAAAGAAAACCTCTGAATACAGGCAGTTTATATAAGGCCAATAAAAGAGCCAAAAGAATTTTAGAGGTTCTTAAGGAAAATGAGAGGGTTCAGGTCCAAGAAATTAAGAAAATTTTCCCCAAAATAAGCAAAAGGACCCTGAGGAGAGACTTTGATTTTCTTTTAAATAATGGCTTGGTTGAAAGAATAGGGGAAGGGAAATACACTTTTTACAAGATCAGACCCGATGTTAAGCCAAATATTTAATAAATTAAAGGACATATTATACTTTATTGTATCTATGTCCTATTGTATTAATAGGACAAAAGCTATAATGTCCTATAAGCCAATAGGACAAAACAGGTTGTCCTATTAAAATTCCGTTAAAATGGACAAAAACAAGAGAAAATTTTCCAAATTATACGATAAAAACGTCAATAAAATCTACCGCTTTATTTTTTTAAAAGTGGATTCTTCGGAAACCGCCGAAGATTTGACCAGCAGGGTTTTTAGCAAAGCTTGGGATAAATTCAAGGCAAAAGAGGAAGCTAAGAAGGTTAAAAATCCTTCGGCTTACATTTTTCAGATCGCCCGTTCGGAGATAGCCCATTATTACCGAAAAAAGCCGGAATTCAGCTTAATCTCGGCCAATAGCCTTCAAATTGCCGATCAGAACCAGGATTTGGAGCAAAAAGAAAAGAACAGGTCGGAAATGGCCGAAGTTATCAATGCTTTGAGAAAACTAGGTGAAGAAGAGCAAAACATGGTCATTTGGCGTTATCTGGAAGGCATGTCCTACGAGAGGATAGCTGAGATAACCAATAAGAAAGAGGGAACGATCAGAGTAAT
Organism: uncultured Candidatus Saccharibacteria bacterium; assembly: GCA_964409215.1. Lineage (GTDB taxonomy): Bacteria > Patescibacteriota > Minisyncoccia > Minisyncoccales > CG1-02-41-26 > CAYPCL01. The sequence goes on from CAYPCL010000015.1 coordinate 6,392, forward strand.
GGTTCACCGGGCCTTAAAGAACCTGAAGAAAGTAATGGAGGAAAAGGAGGATTTGTAACAAAATCGCCCTAAAAGCCTCATAAATAGTAGAAGATTCTTTGTTGTTATGTGTGGCCGGTGTCCTTAAAATTTTACTTTAGTAAAGTTTTAAGGACACCATACCTTCTTCTATTTATTTCATTTTATTATTATGGAAGAAAAAAATCTTATTAGAAAAATTGAAAAGCTCAACGCAATCAAACCCAGAGAGGGCTGGGCTTTTTTTGCTAAGAAAGAAATATTCAAGAAAAAGCCTTTGGAGAAATCTCCAAGTTTGAAAGATATTCTTTTCACTCCGATTAAAAAGCCAGCTTTGGCTTTTGCTTTTCGGGGAGTGATGGTTTTGGTTGTTGTTTTAGCCGGAGCCTATCTCTATATGTATCACCTGAATAATAGCGTCCAGGATATGAATCTGGCCCAGATTTCCCAGGAGAATCAAGAAAGGGACATTATAAGCAAATCGCTTGGCGAAATAAAAGAAAGCTTGGTCAAGGTTAACAGCTCCTTGAAGGAATTGGAGAATTCAGCTAATTTCAAAGAAGCTTTAGTTATGACCAGGGTTATCAAGGAAACTACTCAACGAAGCAAAGAGGAAGTGGAAAGAATAAAAGAAAGCTCGGGAAGCCAGAGTTATGCCAGTTTGGGGGAAATTGAAGATACTCTTGGAGAAATTGAAAAAGAAAGTTATAATATAGAGCAGGAAATGATTGAAAGAGTTTTCGAAGATTTAACTAACAGAGAGTTAAGTGAAGAAAACCAAGTTAGATTGGAAAAAGCCGGAGAATACCATAATGAAGGAAAGCAGAATGAAGCTGTAATATTAATAATGAAGATAATGGAAACTCCCCAAAGTGAAAGATAATTTTACTTTGAGGAGCAGGAAACGCCGTTAACATTAATTAATAAAAGGTCGTTAAACGGCAAAAGAACCGCTCTTTTTAGAGCGGCAAATAATAAAAGGTCGATACAGGACTTTCCAATAATCAATTGGAAAAGGTCACAGACAAAAGTCCTGGGAAAAAGGTTAATTAGAAATTAAATATAATAAAATGAGTAATTTAACTAAGAAATTTTTCGCAATATTCACTTCATTAGCTTTTGTGGCAATGATTCTTCCTGTTGGAAGCGTCAATGCTTTAACTGCTGATGAACTTAGAGATCAAATAGAAGCTCTTCAAGAGCAACTATCTAATTTGACTGCTCAGTTGTCAGACTTGGAAGGCGGTGATGGAGGAACTGGTGATGTTCCAGCCGAATGTGTTGGAATTAGTTTCGACAGAAATTTAACTGTTGGAATGACCGGTTCTGACGTTAAGTGCCTCCAGGCTCTTCTCAACTCTGACGCAGATACCAAATTAGCCGATTCAGGTCCAGGTTCTCCGGGAAGCGAAACCAATTACTTTGGTCCAATAACCAAAGCCGGTGTTGTTAAGTTTCAGGAAAAATATTCTGAAACCACTTTGGCACCTTGGGGTCTTACTTCCGGAACCGGATTTGTCGGTTCAACAACCAGAAGTAAATTAAATGAGTTACTATCAGTCGGTGTAGGTGAAGAGGAAGAAGAAGAAGAAGAGGAGGAGGAAGAAGAAGAGGAAGTAACCGGCGATGGACTAACCATTGCTTTGGCCAGCGATAATCCCGAAGGGACTACTATCGTTGCCGATTCAACATCAGGCGATGGTGCTCAGTCACTTATTCCTGTATTGAAGCTCAAATTCAGCAACGGCGATGACGCTGATGTAGATGTCGATAGCATAACTTTCAAGAGAAGCGGAATTTCTGCTGACTCTGATATTACCCAAGCTTATCTTTACGAAGGTGATACCAAGTTGGCCGATTATAATGCTTTCTCAGATGCTCTTTTGACTTTCAGCGGAAGCTTATTCACAGTTGAAGAAGGCAAGTCAAAAACAATCACTTTGAAGATTGACTTGGCCAATGGAACCGGATCAGGTAAAACTGTCCGTTTTAACGTTCTTTCAGCTGATGATATTGAAACCGATGCTTCCGAAGTCAATGGAGATTTTGCTTTAGTTGGCAATTATATGTCTACCGCTACAGCATCCGATCTTGGTAAGATAACTATCGCTACTACCAGCGATCCATCAACCAGTGTTGATCCTCAAGACAATTTTGATGTCTATAACTTTACCGTTCAGGCTCAAGATCAAGACATTGAGTTGAGAAAGATTAAGTTCACCAACATTGGCTCCACTGATTCTGACGATCTTCAGAATCTCAAGCTCTATGACGGAGGCACCCAGATTAATGATACTAAGGATCAATTAGAATCAGACAAGACAGTTACATTTGACTTGTCCGATGATCCTTTGACCATTAAGAAAGGTGTTACTAAGACAATGCATCTTAAGGCCGATATTGTCGGCGGCACCAACCGAAGTTTCCATTTCACTATCCAAAATATGACTGACATTGATGCTTATGATACTCAATACGGAGTCTATCTTAAGCCAAATCAGTCCGATTCCTGGACAGTCTTGGATTACAGCAGTGCTTCCGATATTAACACCGGAAAGATGACATTATCTCGAGCCTCTGATTCACCAAGCGGAAGCGTTCCAAAAGACGGAACTAATGTTGAAATAGCCAAGTTCGATGTTAAGGCTACCGGTGAAGACACTAAGATTACCAAAATGGAATTAGAAGAGGATGGTCTCGACTATTCCTTCTATCAGATGCAGTTGCTCTATGATGGCTCCCAAAAGGGAACCACTCAAAACGCTACCAGCGCTGAATTTACCTTTGGTAATACTTTCATTGTCCCTGCCGATGGTGAAACCCATACCATTTCCGTTAAGGCTGACATTAAGAAAGCTAATGGAAATTCCTTCAGTGGCAGTGAGAAGTTGGCCTTGAAAATAGGTACAACTACCGCTACCGGAAGGACTTCTCTTGCTTCAGTTAGCGTTAGCTCGGCTACCGGCAACAATCTGACTGTTAGCTTGGGCAATTTGAGCGCCAGCTTGAACCAAGCTTACTCCGATTGGGTCAGTGGCAACGAAACTGGCGTTAAAGGAGAAACAGATGTCTTAATTGGTTCTTTCATAGTTACTGCTGGTTCCGGTGAAGGAGCAGATGTTACTTCCATTAAAATAGAAGATAACAGTAGCCTCTTTACCGATATTCAGAATGTCAAGCTCTACAACGGCACTATGGATAGCGGAACCCAGATTGGTTCCACTCAATCATCGGTAACTGCAAGCAGCAATTACAACTTCTATCCGGAAGATTACATTGAGTTGGATGCCGGCGAATCATTCACTTTGAATGTTTACGCTGATATTCTAACCGGTTCCGGTACCGGAAGTCAGGGAAATGTTAAGTTGAGCCAGGTTAACGCAACCGGCAGAACCACCAATAGTTCTGTCAATTGGACTACCGGCCAAAATGGCCAAGATGTCTATATTGCCACCTCCGGCAGCTTAAATGTTTCCTTGAGCGCTGATACGCCTCTCAAGTCCCAGGTTTTAATGGGTGGAAGCGGTGTTATCTTCGCCAAATACAAGTATTCTGCTATGAGCTCAGCTGAAGACATTGAAGTAACAGATATAAGACTTAATGCTAGCTTGCTCCACGGCGCTCCAACAAGCACGGTAGTGAACATTACCATTGAGGGAGACGGCTTGAGCAAGACCGCAGCTTCCTTGAATGAAGAAGCTAGTACTACCTTTGATCTTTCATCCGATCCATGGGTGATTGAAAAAGGTAGCTATAAGACACTTACCTTGAAGGCAGATATAAACAGCTATCAATATGCTTCTTCAGGCGCCGGTGTTTACTTTGAAGCTTCTTCTACCTATGAAGGTAGTGTAAGCGGTGTTTCTGCCGGAACTGCCAAGATTGCAGGAAAGCCAATGATTCCTTACAAGACTCGCTTGGTATTCAGTCCAAATGCTAGTACCCCATCGGGCCAGGCTTATGCTGGTGCCAATAAGCATGTCTTGTATCTTGACGTGGAAAACGTTGGCGATTACGATGCCACCTTCAGCGCCGCTACCTTCAGTATTAACTATACTGACGGAGCCGGTAATGCCACGGCAAGTGAAGCCAGGAAGTTCTATGTTTATGATTCCGACAACTTGTCAACCAAGCTCAGTACAGCTGATGATATTGTAGCCGGTGATCATATAGGAACTACTACCCTGACATTCACAGGTATTGACGAGCAGATTGCTGCTGGATCATTAAAGACCTATTATGTAATAGGTGATACCAGCTTTGCTTCAGGAGAAAGCTCAACTGAAGGAGGTTCCTCATTCCAGTTGTATCTTGACAACGGAACTACCACTCAGTGGGATGACGGTATGGATCATGATGGCGAAATTGCCACCAGCACCAACAAAACCTTCCCACTTAACGGTGGAACACTCACTTACTAAAATTCTTGAACTGACTTGCGGTCCGACCTTGCAAGGACAGCGCAAGCTAAGCAGAAGCCCCGCTCTATTGGCGGGGTTTTTGCTTATTATTTCTTTTCTTAAAGTTTTTGTGTTAAAATTAAAAAATATGAAATCCAAATCCTTTCTATTGTTTCTAATCGTTTTGGGGATATCCCTGCCGCTTTTTTCTTTAGCTGAAACCGAAGGAAGGATTAAATACTTTTATCTTGACAGCTCTTATGATTTGGAGGAAAGAGGGGAAATACCGGCTCTTTTAAAGAAAACCAGCGATAAAGCCTATTTTTACTTGGAAAAAGAATGGTATGAGGAACTGGAAGAGGAGAAAAAAGAGGAGGTTGGAGAGATTTTAGATATTTTAGCTGAAGAGTTTGATGAAAATATCTATCCCAGAACTATTGATTTCTACGGCCAGGAATGGAAGCCGGGCATTGACAGCGAAGAGAGAATCTTTATTCTCTTCCATCAGATGAAGAAGGGAATGGGGGGATACTTTAACAACGGCAATGAGTATGAGATTATCCAAAACCCCAAATCAAATGAAAAGGAGATGATATATCTCAATGCCGATAATGTCTTTTACGAAATCATTAAACCCTACATCGCTCATGAATTCGTTCATTTAATCAATTTCAACCAGAAAGAACGCCTTCGGGGGATAAAGGAGGAAGTTTGGCTCAATGAAATGAGAGCTGACTATATTACCAGTTATCTGGGTTACAACGAGGAATACCAAGAGAGCAACTTGAGGCAGAGAGTTAAGAATTTTCTCAATGATACCTCCAATTCTCTGCTTAAATGGGAAAATCAAAAGGAAGATTACGGAATAATAAATATGGTCAGCCATTATTTGGCTGATTATGCGGGCGAGGAAATTCTTTCTGAATCCATGGGAAGCTCTAAAACAGGGATAGCTTCTCTGGAGGAAGCTTTAAATAATTGGAATTATGAAAAGGATTTCCGGGATATATTCTCTCTCTGGAGCATTACCGCTCTTCTGAATGATTGCGCCTTCGGAGAGAATTACTGCTACAGAAATGAGAATCTGACCAATTTAAGGATTACTCCCACGCTCGCTTTTATTCCCACTAGCCGGAAAAGCAGCACTTTACTTCATTACTCGGTTGAACCCTGGTCGGGGAATTGGTATAGAATTGTCGGAGGAGAAGGGGACTTGGAACTGAGTTTTGAGGGGGAAGAAGAAGGGAGCTTCAATGTTTCCTATG
>CAYPCL010000016.1:0-11241 GCA_964409215.1 uncultured Candidatus Saccharibacteria bacterium
TATCGCCATTTTTAATTTTTATACCATTTTTTTTTAAAGCATCTTCTAATATTTGAATTTTAATAGGTTTAATTAAATAATCATCTAATACATTTTCACTCATATAATAATTTTTTTCAGTTTGTAATGCTGCAGCAGTAATAGCAATAAGTTTTATTTTATCTTTCTTTTTTTTAAATAACTTTCTGAGATCATTTACTTTTCTTAGAAGAGTTAGATTTTTAAAAAGTCCTTCTTGCCAAAAGTCTTCAAAAAGTTCTTGATTCAAAACAGTTATTAAATCTCCTTCTTCCAGTCTTCCTTCTATTGCTTTAATTTCGTAATTAGAATCTTCATCATTAATATCAAACATTTTTCCGCTCCGGAAGAGAAAGGCTTTCAGGCCGCTGCCAATTTTAGATATTATTATCTTACTGTCGGGGCTAATTGAAAAAACAACCAGGGAAATTCCCAGTTCCTCCGCTTCTTTTTGGACTTTCACTAAAGCTCTTCTTAATGACTGCTCTGAATCATCTCTTTCTTCAATCTTGTAATACTCTTCGCTCATATCATCAGCTATTTTTTCCAGAAAGCATCTGTTTTTCAAATTAAATTTCTCTAAATAAGCGGTGATATAAAGATTGCCCAGTTTCTCCTCATAATAGTTAACGGGGGAGTAGCTAAAACCTTTAAAAGCAGGAGTTTCTTTTTTCTTAAATATATTCTCAAAAGCAGATTTAAGACCGGGGGGATTAAAATAGAATTGAATAACTTCCATAGTGGGCATGGCTGGATTCGAACCAGCGGCCTTACGCATGTGAAGCGCACGCTCTAACCGACTGAGCTACACGCCCTCCTCTTTTTTATAACCTAAAAATATTTTTATTGCAATCTTCCTCTTTTTGTTTCTTCTAATTTTTGATATTATAGATATATATGATTAAAAAAATATCAGCTTTCATTCTAATATTTCTGGGAATAATAATGATTATTCTAAGTGTTTGGCATTCCTATAAGATTTTCACCGGTCAAAAGGAGGTTCCTCAAATATTTAAGTACCAACAAGAAGAAGAGATTGGGGAAATAGAAGGCGAGCAAGTTCAAGAATTGATTAGAAAAGAATTAGGTAAAGTTATGCCCCAGGAGTTTATATCGAATCTCTTTAATTTAATTGCTTGGTCGATCTTTGTAATGATAATTATCTTTGCCGGAGGAAAAATATCGGGGATAGGAATAAAACTTCTTAAATAATATGATAGAGCCAGCTCCCAAAAAGAACATTGCCTTTTACTGGTTTCGATGGCATTTTTTTGAAATTCCTAAAAAGATCATTAAAATATTCTGGAATTTCTTGGTTTTTAACTTTCACTATTTCTCAATCACTCTCCTTTTAAAAACTCTCTTTTCCCATTGGAAAAAACACAAAGATTTTTATCCCAGAGGATTGGATATTAAAAAATATTCTTATATCTTCATATCTAACACTATTTCCAGATTAATAGGAGCCATAGTCAGAATAACGGTTATTGCTTTTGCTTTAGTATTGGAAATTTTGATTTTCATTACGGCTTTTATTGTTTTTTTCTGCTGGATATTTTTACCCTTGATTATAATATTCCTTTTCGTTTCGGGAATCCAATTTTTAATTTAATATGTTTGAATTTAAAACAACCGCAATTTATCAAATAATCAAGCTGGAAAAATTAATCCTTTTCCGCCTCTTAAAAATACTTAAATATTTCTTTTTAATTGTTTTTATTGTTCTTTTATTAATTTCCATTCTCTCTTTCTTCATTAATATTCTCTCTACTGTTCAACTTAAAATGGCTATTGGCTCAACCTTTATTAGCTTGGCTTTTTTCTTATTGTTCTGGGGAATATCCTTTTTCTTCTCCGAATTGGAAAAACCAGAACTAAAAAAATCTCTATCAGAAGCTTTGGCTCGCAAAAAAGATTATAATTTAGCTTCTTATCTTGACTTTGAAACCGCTAAAATCGTTGAAAAATCTTTTAAAAAAAAGAACAGTAACTTTCTTCTTTTCAATCTTTTAAAGTCAAAAATAAATTCTTTAAAATTTATCTTGGGCCGGGCTGAAATTGATGACAGAAAATTCAAGGAAGAGTTAAAAAAAATAATAAACAGAGAAAGTGCTGATTTTGAAAAAGTCATTGAAAAAGCAGCTAAAGTTTCCCGGAAAAGAGGAGGGAAAAGAATAAGAGGAGGAGATCTGTTAACCGCTTTGGCTGAAGATAATAAATATTTCAATAAGATCCTGGTTAATTTTAATGTAACAGCCGAAGACATATTCAATTTAAATGACTGGTATCAAAGAATAGAAGAAAAAATATCCCGGCTAAAAAGATTTTGGAGTTGGGAGAATTTAAGAAGAAAGGGATCAATAGGCAAAGATTGGGCTTTTGGCTATACTAATATTCTGGATAGTTATTCAATAGATTTAACAAAAATAGCAAAAAAGGGGAAATTCAAGGAAATCATCGGCCACGAAAAGGAGATAGAAAATGTTGAAAGAATCCTAAGTAAAGAAGAGATAAATAATGTTTTGATAGTCGGAGAACCGGGGAGCGGAAGAAAATCAATCATAGAAGGGGTAAATCAAAGAACATTTTTGGGGGAAAGCCCCTCTGTCCTTAATTACAAGAGAATTTTAGAATTCAATCTTGATCATCTTATCGCTCAAAGCAATTCTTCAGAAGAAGCAGGAAAAATACTGGATAAGTGTTTTAGTCAGGCCATTGAAGCAGGAAATATTATTTTAGTTATAAAGAATATGGAGAGGTTTATGGATTCGGAATCGGGAGCCATGGATATTTCGGGAATCCTAAGCAATTATCTCCATCTTTCCTCCTTTCAAATAATAGCCATTACTTCTTATCGGGGTCTTCATAATGTCTTGGAAAGAAAAACATCCTTTCTCAATTTGTTTGAAAAGGTGGAAGTTAGAGAGATTTCGGAAAAACAAACTTTGAGAATCTTGGAAAATGTCCTTCCTTTTTTCGAGAAAAAACACAATAAATTCATAACTTACGGCGCCCTCAAAGAAATAATAAATTTAAGTTCCCGCTATCTTAAAAATCAGCCTTTCCCAGAGAAATCTTTTCGCTTGTTAGACGAAGCAATTAGCTGGCTTAACAATAAAAAAATGAAAGTTTTAAGATCAAAACATATTAGAAAAATAGTTTCTGAAAAAATAGAAATACCTCTGGAAGAACTGGGGCGAAAGGAAAAAGAAGTACTTTTGAATTTAGAGAATCTTATCCATCAGAGAATAATCAACCAAAAGGAGGCGGTAAAATACATAAGCTCAGCCATTAGAAGGGCTAGGGCTCAAATTCAAAAAAAAGAATCGGGAACTATCGGCAATTTTCTCTTTTTAGGTCCAACCGGAGTAGGAAAGACTGAAACTTCCAAAAGCATAGCTTCAATTTATTTTAGTTCCAAGAATAGAATGATTAGGATTGATATGTCGGAATTTCAAAGCGTTAAAGACGTTAAAAGATTAATAGGAGGAGAAAATTACCAGGGTATTTTAACCACCAAGGTCAGAGAGAATCCTTTTTCCCTTGTTCTTCTGGATGAAATAGAAAAGGCTCATCCTAAGATTTTAAACCTTTTTCTCCAAATTTTGGATGAAGGCTGGGTTACCGACGGCTATGGAAGAAAGGTGAGTTTTAAAGATACGATGGTTATTGCTACCAGTAACGCCGGAGCCGAACTAATTAGAAGGGAAATAAAGGAAAATAATACCATTGTGGTTAAAGAAAAACTTTTGGAGCATCTCTTTCAAAAAAACATATTCAGACCCGAGTTCATTAATCGCTTTGACGCAGTAATAGTTTTTGAACCCCTTAGCAAAGAAAATCTTTTCGATATTTCTCAAATAATGTTAAAGAAACTTCAAAGAAATTTGAAAGATAAAGGCATTGATTTCATAATAACATCCGAAGTAAAGAAAAAGATAGTAGAATTAAGCTATTCTCCCCAATTCGGAGCAAGAAAGATGAAAAGAGTTATTCAGAACGAAATAGAAAATCTCTTTGCAAAAGAATTATTAAATGGTAAACTAAAAAGAGGAGCAAAGGTCGAGATTAAAATTAAAAAAGATAAATTTAATTTAAATATCCAATATGAATAAAACAATAATTCCAATAATAATTATAGTATTAATAGTGGGAGCATTTCTTATTGTAAATTCTCTTTCCAAGGTATCACCTCAAGTAATAGAGAATGCATTGTCTAAAATAAATGAATATGACTCCTACAACGCTGAGGGAGAACTAGGGGTAAAAATAATCAGCCAGGAAGAAGATCAAATAGATGTTGATCTTTCTTTCACTCAAAAGGTTGACCAAAGCAACAAAGAGGAAGTTAAATCTCTTTCTGATTTTAACTTATCAATTGGATCAGAAGGAGCAACTCTTCAAGCAGAATTTCAAACCATTACAATAAGCCAAGACACTTATCTTAAAATCATTGAGGCTCCTTTGATTCCCATGCTAATGGGACTTAATCTGGAAAGTTTGGAAAACCAATGGTATAAAATTAACCAGGAAGAAATTTACGGCACAATTGAAAATGGTGAAGAAACAACCGAAGGAAAGAATATTGTTGAAGAAATCAAGAAAATAATTAAGGGAAAAAATTTCTTCAAAGTTAAAAAGAATCTGGGAATTGAAGAGCTGAATGGCCAAGAAACAACTTGTTATCTCCTGGAACTGGACAAAAAGACAATTAAGGAAACTATTCCTGAATTTATTGATGTTCTAGAGAAATATATTTCTGAAGAAAAACGTCAAGAATACGAAGAAGAGATATCTAAAAAATTAGAAGAAGTATCCCAAAAATTTGACGATTTTTGGAAAAGAGTGGAGCCAATGGAGATAAAAATGTGGATAGACAATTCAACACGAATCAGAAAAGTAAGTTTTGAGAAAGAATTGAACTTAATCGAAGATTCGCAAATCAAAAAAATTAACATTTTGTTTGAGACAACATTTTCCCAGTTTAACGAGAAGTTTGATATAGAAACACCTGATGATTATAAAAATATTGAAGAAGCTGTATCCAGTCTCGTTCCTATTTCCTTAGAATAAATCTAGAAAGATTTAAAAACCCGTAATTAAACTTGCGGGTTTTTAGTTTGACTTTTTTAGATTTTTTCAGTATAATTAAGGAGGTGAATATTTTGATTAAAAAATTAAAACTAATTTTTCTCCCTTGCCGAGAAAATAAATTTCAACCTTCTTTTTTAAGGAAAAGGTTTTGGCTTGGTTATCTGGCTTTTCTTTTAATACTTAAAATGCTTCTTTTTCCTTTTCTTGTTTACCTTCCCAAAACAGCCCTTTTCGCTGAAATAAACAGAGAAATATTAATAGACCTTCTAAACGAAGAAAGAAAAGCAATGGAATTGAATGTTTTAAATGAAAACCTCAAATTAAATCAAGCAGCCTTGTTTAAAGCTTACGATATGATGGAAAAGGATTATTTTCAGCATACCAGTCCGGAAGGAATAGAGCCTTGGTATTGGTTTAAAAAAGCCGGTTATCAATATTCATTAGCCGGAGAGAATTTAGGAATCGGATTTCTTGATTCAAAAGAAATACACCGGGCTTGGAATAATTCGCCCAACCACAGAGCTAATCTTTTGAATTCGGATTATCAAGAAATAGGAATAGCTGTTGTTAGGGGAGATTTTAAGGGGAATAAGGCTACCATAGTAGTTCAACTTTTTGCCTCTCCCAAAAAACAAAATGTAAAAATTGAAGAAGTTGAAGAGGTGATAGTTAATGAACTTGAAACCGAAAATTTTGAAAGAGCAGAAATTTCCGGCCAAGAATCGGAAGTTGCCGGAATTTATTGGCAAAGACCGGAAATTAAGAAAGAAAACCCCGGTTTTCTCTTTAAGTTTATTAAATTTATGACCATTCATTACCATGAAATAATTCAAGATATAATTACTCTTTCCTTGATTATTTTAATTATTGCTTTCATTACTTATCTCTTTATAGGGGTAAGAATGAAGAAAAAGGAATTAGTTTCCCGAACTCTTATCTTTGGTTTAATCCTAATTATGTTTATCTTGATTAACAAAGACCTAATGATCAAACTTATACCTCATAATGTTGCTGTTTAAATAATGACTAGAAATATTAAAATTCTATTTAAGTTTTTTATAATATTTTTCCTCGTTTTCTTAATTACAGCCAATTGGCAGGAAATAGTTCTTTTTTTTAATTACAGAATCATTGAACATAGAATCTCTGAAATTCTAACTCCAGAGGAAACAATTCAAAATAATAATTTTACTCTCCATATCCCCGCTATTGAATTGAAGGCTCCTCTTAAAACCGAACGGCAGGAAGTAGAGAATTTATTAAACAAAGGAACGGCTCTTCATCCGGATTCCGCTCTACCGGGGGAAGAGGGGAGTATTATAATTCTAGGACATTCCGCTCCCCAGGGATGGCCCGATATGGACTATGATAATGTTTTCAATAAATTAAACGATTTAAAAGAGAACAATGAAATAATTATATTTTCCAAGGAAAAAAATTATGCTTACAAAGTTATTGATAAAAGAATATTTTTTCCCGAGGAAGAAGCTGAAATTTTGAATAGCAGAAAAAATTCTCTTATCCTTATAACCTGCTGGCCGCCCGGAAAAGATTATAAAAGAATGGCTGTTTTTGCCAAACAACTTGACAAATAGGTTTAATTTTGGTTAAAATAAGGGAAATTGTTCATTAATAATTAAATAAAAGAAAGGAGATGAAATGAAGAAAATAATCTTATTTTTAATCTTGATGCACATCCAACTATATGCCCAAATTGTAATCTCTAATTTTCCCCAGGGAGGGGATCAAATACCAAAAAAGGTTAGAGAAAAATTGGACAGTCTAAGTAACAACAGTAATAAAGATGTGGAGATAAGGATATGGGGACTGGCTGATAAAAAAACTTGGTATCCAGAAACTCAATGGCCCAAAGGAAATCTTCTTAAAGATAGCCTTATAGCATTAGCCAGAGCTAATAAGGTTGCCGATTACCTAAGAAGTTTAGGCTGGAGAAAAGTAGGAATTTCTGGTTTAAAAACTCAAACAAATCATAGGGGAGCTAGTCTAATAATTTTTAAAAATGAAAAAAGTCCGAAAGATACGATAACTATTACTAAAAAAGAAAATTATTGGAATTTATCCCTAGGATATCAAACCCTTATAACCGAAAGAATAAGCTTGATAACCCCAATGATAAAATTGTCTTTCTCCCATCGAAATTTTTCTTTCTCTATCCAGGGAGGATATAGTCCTTGGGGTAGAAACCACGACTTGTTCTTTGGGCCAATGATTCACTTATGGTCCAATAAGAGCATTAATCCTATTATTGGCTTAGGGTTTGGCTGGGAGCTTCAAGATAAGACAGATTTCTGGGAAAAGAAAAATATTAGTTTTCTTCTTGGAGAAGAATCAATTATAGGAAAAATTAATCTTGAATCCGGTTTAGTTATAGGAAAAACTTATAACTATAAATTAAAAGATAACTGGGATTTAGGCTTATTTCTATCTCTTGGAATCAGAATAGGAGGTGAATGATGAAAAGAATATTTGTTTTGCTAGTATCTCTTCTGTTTCTCTGGGGTTGCTCTAAAGCTCCCACGGAGTCAGAAAGAAAAGATTTATTACCTATAATATCACTAAATGTTCCCGATACATCCTACGCCGATCAAAAAGCTATTATAGAATGGGAAACTTACCATGCTAACGAAGTCAAAATTACTATAAACGATAGTTTAATAAGTAATAATTTAACTGGTGAATACTCAAGAACATTTGGCGAAGGAATTTTCACTGTTAAATCCGTTGCTTCCAACGATTTAGGAACAGTTTCTGAAGAAGAAGATATGATAGTAATAAGGGAATATCCTATTGATGTAGAGATCATTAATAAGATAGTTGAGCAAACAGTAACTAACACATTAACAATTAGTCTTGATATCCCAATAACGGGATATTATAGAACTAAAACGTTTATTGATTACAGTACTAACCAAAATGAAGATTTCTACTTGAGAGTAAGTTGTGATAATTCCAATTGGTTTGGGCCGACAAATCCGACCGAAGGGAGCTATAAGAAAGTATATGATAATGGCCAGGAAGGCGTAAATGGAAGATACAGCGGTATTTTCCATTTAGAATCAGGAATGAATTATATTCAAATTATTGCTTTTAATGAACAATTATTTATTGAAAGTATACAATTTGAATTTGTTGGGGAACAATAGTTTCTCAACAAATAAAAGGGCCCTTTCAAAAAGAAAGGGTCTTTTCTATTGACAAATTATAATATAAGTGTTAGTATTATAACATCTGTTGACAAATTAAAATTAAATCATAAAATTAGCCCATATGTCAAAAACTTTTAAAAAAATAACAATAATATTCATAGGGATTATTATCTTATCAATCCCTGCTTTTGTTTCGGCAAAAACTTATCCTTTAAGTTTTTCTACTTGGATTAATTCAAAAAACAATCCAGTTAATCAGCCTTGGGAAGTAGAAGGGGATATTTACCTTCCTTATTCTGGAGAATACAAGGTTAAAACCCATTATCGGGCTGACAGCGGATCTTACGAGGAATACGAGGAGTATAGGGTGTTTCTTAATAATAATCTTTTAGGAATAACTAACGATCCCAATCAAGTAGATGATTATGAAATTGAAGAATTGGGAACTTTTAATTTTTCAAAAGGAACTCATCGAGTAAAAATAATACATGCTTGGGATTACAATGAAAAAGGAGATCAAACGGTTTATCCTTTAGAAGTGAGTTTCGAACTCATTTCTGCTGTTCAAACCAATAACAATCCCCAAGCTAACGCCGGTCCCAATAAGCAGGTTAATGAAAATAACAGCATTAAGCTGGAAGGTTCCGGTTCCGATCCCGACGGAGATTCAATTAATTATTCCTGGTCCTGTAACGGAGGAATTCTCTCCAATTCAAATATTGCCCAACCGATATTTAACGCTCCTTCCGTTTCTTCCGATACCAACTATACCTGTACTTTAACCGTCACCGACGAACATGGAGCTTCCGATTCCGACAGTATGGTTGTTAAGGTGAAGAATATAGTTCAAACCAATAACAATCCCCAAGCTAACGCTGGTCCCAATAAGCAGGTTAATGAAAATAACAGCATTAAGCTGGAAGGTTCCGGTTCCGATCCCGACGGAGATTCAATTAATTATTCCTGGTCCTGTAACGGAGGAATTCTCTCCAATTCAAATATTGCCCAACCGATATTTAACGCTCCTTCCGTTTCTTCCGATACCAACTATACCTGTACTTTAACCGTCACCGACGAACATGGAGCTTCCGATTCCGACAGTATGGTTGTTAAGGTGAAGAATATAGTTCAAACAATAAATGATCCCCTTGTTATTTCCAACTCGGCAACTAATGTTAATTACAATAGTGCTACCTTAAACGGATATTTAGCTGACTTAGGAGGTGACAATTACTCTGAAGTTTGGTTTGAATGGGGTAAAACTACTTCTTACGGAAACAGCACTTCTAAAGTGAACAAAAATAGTATTGACAGTTTTGAAAGAAATATAACGGGATTGGATGAAGATACTCTTTATCATTTCAGAGCAGTCGGAGAAAACAGCAATGGCAAAAGCTACGGTTCCGATAGAAGCTTTTTAACTCTCGGGAGTTCAAATAATCCTCCTCAAGCTAACGCCGGCTCCGACAAATATGTTGGCGAAGGAGATAGTGTGAGGTTAAACGGTTCTGGTTATGATTCCGATGGAGATGATTTGGATTATCATTGGAACTGTCAATCGGGAAGCTTATCAGCAGAAAACTCTGAGAATCCTCTTTATTACGCTCCTTCCGTTTCTTCCGATACCAATTATACTTGTACTTTAACCGTCACCGATGAACATGGAGCTTCCGATTCCGATAGTATGGTTGTTTATGTAGAAAATAAAGATGGTATTGAGGTTAGAACAAGAACAGCTAATGAAATAGAAGAAAACAGCGCTGTTTTGAGGGGCGACCTTAGAAACTTGGGAGGAAATGGTTATGTCGAAGTTTATTTCCAATGGGGAAGAACTCCCTATTACGGAAATAGAACTTCTGATATTTATAGATCAAACAGCGGTTATTTTGAAGAAGAAATCTACGGTCTGAGAAAAGATACTCTTTACCATTTTAGGGCGGTAGTTGAAGGAAGCGACGGGGAGATTAGCTATGGAGAAGATAGAAATTTTAAAACAGCTGATGAGATAGAAAATCAAGTTTCCGCTAACGCCGGACCCGATAAGGAAGTTTATGAGAATGAAACAATAAATATATATGGCTCCGGTTATGGGGATGATTTGGATTACTACTGGAATTGTGAAAACGGAGAAATAAATGATCCTTATGAAGATGATATTGAGTATAGAGCTCCTTATGTCTCTTCAAATAGATATTATGATTGTACTCTGAGAGTTACCGACAGATACGGTAATTCTGATTACGACACAATGAGAATATTGGTTAAAGAGAGAAGTAATTATGATACTTTAGAAGTGGAAAAATCGGTTAAAAACGTAACCAGGGGAGACAGCCAATGGTATAAAAAATACATTCATGCTTCTCCCAATGATATTATTTCCTTCAAAATTGAAATTAAAGCTGATGGGGGAAATCTTGATGATGTCACCCTACTAAAAGACAATCTACCTTCAGATTTAATTTACCAGGGAAATCTTACAATTGACGGCAGTTATATTTCAAAAGATATTATTAGTGAAGAAATAAATCTTGGAGATATTGATTCTGGAGAAAGCAAGATAATTACCTTCTTGGCTAAAGTGGCCGGCCGAGATAATTTTAACTACGGCTCCACTGATCTTATAAACACTTCCGTGGTTGAAAGCGATGAAAACTCTGAAACTGATTCCGTTAAAGTCATTGTTGTTAAAAAAGCAGTAGCCGGTATCAGTACGGGAATTACCAATAATCTTCTTTTTGATACTCTCTTAATTCCTTTGATCCTATCTCTTGCTTTGATTTGGCTTTTCAGGTCGGAAATTATCGGTTTGGATAAGATTATAGCTAGAAGGAAGGAAAATATTATTTCTTATAGAAGCAGGAAAAAGTTAGAAAAGAAAATAAGCAAGTTAAGAGGAAAAATATAAGAAAAACAGCTATTTTGTCTTTTTGATAAGTACTTGTGAATAAACTGTGGATAAAAA